>DAOULE010000078.1:0-14429 GCA_034420575.1 Dehalococcoidia bacterium | reverse complement strand
CAAGCTGATCAGCCTTGCGTAGCTCCCAGTCGACGGCCTCGCTCGTCCAGGTCGACTCACCCACGAGGCAGATTGTCGCCGAGCACAGCCGGATCAGCCGCTCGACGTTCGTCTTCCATGCCCGCTCGAACGGCTCCTTGACCGAGTAGTCGCGAAACTCGAGATTCGACCCGCCGTTCCGGGCCTGCGCCCGAAACGCGTTCGCCAGCCGCTGATCCTCCATGGCGAAGCTGAGGAAGACGTTTCGTGGCATGGACAGGCACCCCCGGCTCCGAGTGCGAAGTATAGACCCTGGCGAACTCTCGTTCTAGCGAGGTCGTCCGACGACTCGGGCGTGCGACGTAGGCCGCCGCCGCTGCCCTACGCCGCCGCACCCAGCGCGCGGGCGACTTCCCCGATGTCCCGAGGGAGCACCGACACGCCCGGCTTGATCAGCGCCTCCGGGAAGCGCGACACCTCGGGTGAGAGCCGCACGGCGATGACACGCTTGCCGAGCTGCCTGCTCTTGCGTATCTCCCAGTTCACCGAGTCGCTGCGCCACGTCGTCTTGCCCACGAGGCAGACCGTGGCCGAGCACGAGCGGATCAGCTGCTCGACGTTCACCCGCCGCGCACGCTCGAACGGTTCCCGCACCGCGTAGTCGCGGAACTCCAGGCCGGCGTGCTCGGTTTCGGCCTGCCGCCGGATCGCGTCGGCCAGCCACTGGTCCTCGGCCGCAAAGCTGAGGTAGACGGTTTGCGTCATCGATGGTCCCCCCACCAACCCCGCCACGCCCGAGTATAGCCCGACTGCGAACGCGCGTTCTACCCCGATGGCGCCCCGCCGGCAACCTTCGACGTACCATCCCCTCATGCGCCGCCTCGACCCCCGCCGGCTCGCCCCTCGACGCATGGACACATGGACGGTGCCGCACCGGCTGCGCTTCCTCGCACGCGTCGTCGCGCTGCTGCTGATGCTCGCGGCGCTGCCGGCAGCCCACGACTGGCTGCGCGCCTCCGCTTTCACCGCCGATGTCGTGTTCCGGCTCCCCGGCCGCCCCATCACGTGGTTCACCGGCGACCCCTCGACGCACACGCTCGACTATGCCGAGGGCGGCCGCGGCCTGCTCACGCTTCCCGCCGGCGACGGCGAGGTCCCCGGGCTCATCGTCGCGCTCGGCGCCGACCCCGCCGAGGCCGACGACGAGCGCGTCGTGCGCTTCACGGAGGGCCTGGCGCGCATCGGCTTCGCCGTCCTGCTCACGCAGTCAGAGGAGCTCGACGCGGCCGTGGTGCAGCCCGTCGAGATCGGGCGGCTCACAGCAGCGTTCGAGGCACTCGCGGCCCACCCGCGCGTGCGCGCCGACCGGGTCGGGTACGTCGGGCTCTCCGCCGGGGGGTCGCTGACGATCGTCGCGGCGTCACAGCCGGAGGTCGCCGGCGACGTCGCGTTCGTGGTGGCCATCGGGCCGTACTACGACGCCGCGAGCCTCGCGGCCTCGGTGCTCTCGCAGAGCTTCCGCGGCCCCGCTGGCGTCGAGGCGTGGGATCCCGCCCGCATCTCGGAGCGCGCCGTCCTCAACACCCTCCTCGCCGCGCTCGACGAGCCGGGACGCGCGGCCTTCGACGCCCTGGGCGAAGAACCGACGATCGACGAGGCCGAGGCGTTCCTCGCGGGGCTTGGGCCGGCGCCGCGCGGAAACCTGGAGGGCATCAGCCCGAGCAGCCACCTCGAGGGGCTGCGCGCGCCGCTCTACCTGCTTCATGACCGCGCCGACGCGTTCGTGCCGTGGGTCGAGTCCGAGGCGCTCGCCGCCATCCACGAGCCCGCGCTCTACCACCGCCTCGACCTCTTCGACCACGTCGAACCGGACCCCGGGAACCTGCGCCACGCCGCGCGCGACGGATGGTGGATGCTGCGACTGCTCGCGCACATCCTCGGCGAGTACGCGTGAGTGATACCGTCGCAGCATGGACGCACCGACGCCGCCCGTCCTGCTGCTGACCTCGTGGCACCTGCCGCGCATGCGGTCGATGCCGCGCGCCTTCTGGCTCGCACGCCGCCTCGACCGCGACGGCCGAGCGGCGCCCGGCTGCATCCGCATGCACCGATGGATCTCGCGTCGCTCCGTGCTGCTCACGAGCTGGTGGGAGTCGCGCGAAGCCGCCCTCGCGTGGCGCGCCACCCCGACGTTCCGCGAGCTCGACGCGCGGCTGCGAGCCATCCCGGGCGCGGAGCCGCGGGTGGAGATCCGCGAGGGCAGTTAGCCTGACGCTTCAGTCCTCCCACGCCCGCCCGAGCCGCGCCGCGTCCGCGCGCAGCGCGTCGCTGACCACCACCTCGTACGGCGGCGAGGCCGTTTCGAGCCCTCGCAGGCGCTCCGGCTGGCGCGCGATCTCCGAGGCGGCCCGCTCGCGCGCGGCGGCGAGCGACTCCTCGCCGGCCGGCAGGCGTTCCCCGTCCTGCATCACCTGCACCAGTAGTGGCTCGCCCTCGTGGCGCTCGTCGGCGCGGGCGAGGATGTCGCGGGTCGCGACGCCCGAGGCGTCGCGCTGGCGGAAGACCTGCTTGCGGCCCGGCAGCGTCGCCTTGCCCGGCGAGTGCTTGATCCGCCCCTCACCGTCGTACGCCGCAAGCTTGTAGACCGCGTCGAACGTCGGCGCGTCGGAGGACGTCACAGCGCGAGTGCCGACGCCGAAGGCGTCGATGGGAGCGCCCGACGCGACGAGTTCCGCCACGCTGTACTCGTCGAGGCCACCGCTCGCGATGATGCGCACCGACGTGAGCCCGGCGGCGTCGAGGATGCTCCGCGCCTGGACGGCGAGCTCGCCGAGGGGCTCCGAGTCGAGGCGGATGTTGCGCACCCGGAAGGCGTCGCCGAGCTCCGCCGCGAGGCGCACGACCGTGCGAACGCCGTCGAGGGTGTCGAAGGTGTCGACGAGCAGCGTGGTCTCGGGGTGGGTGGCGACAAAGTCGCGGAACGCGGCGTAGTCCGCGCCGTGGGCCTGCACGTAGCTGTGCGCCATGGTGCCGGTCACGGGAATGCCGTAGCGCGCCCCAGCCGCGACGTTCGACGTCGACGCCATGCCGGCGAGGTAGAGCGCTCGGGCGGCGGTCAGCCCGGCGTCCGTGCCGTGCGCGCGCCGCCCGCCGAAGTCGGCGACAGGCCGCCCCGCCGCGGCCGTGACCACCCGCGCGCCCTTCGAGGCGACGAGCGTCTGGAAGTGCACCTGGTTGATCAGGTACGTCTCGACGATCTGCGCCCCCGGCAGCGGCGCTTCGACGGTCAGGAGCGGCTCGTTCCCGAATGCCGGCGTGCCCTCCGGCATCGCCCACACGTCGCCCGTGAACCGCAGCTCACCGAGCCAGTCGAGGAAGCCTGCCGGGAACCCGACCCGCTCCAGCGACGCGAGTGACTCGGCCCCGAATTCGAGCCGTTCGAGGTACGTGAGGGCCGAGTCGAGGCCGCACGCCAGCAGGTAGTTGCGCCCCTCGGGCACTGTCCGCGCGAACAGCTCGAACGTGGCGGGCGCGCTCATGTCGTGCTGCCAGTACGACTGGAGCATCGTCAGCTCGTAGAGGTCGGTGAACAGCGCGAGGTCGACGCCCGCGGCCGCCTCGCGGTCGTGCGGCGTGGTCACTCGATGGTCGCGCCTGCGAGGCGCATGGCCTGGATGGCCCGCTCGCCGTCGCCGGGTTCGAGGTTCACGGCACGGATCGCGCGCTCCAGCACGGTCGTCTCGAAGCCGAGCCGGGCCGCGTCGAGCGCGGTGTCCCGAACGCAGTAGTCGGTGGCGAGCCCCACGACCACCACCCGCTCGACGCCGCGGTCGCGCAGCAGGCCCTCAAGCTCCGTCGGCGCGTCCTCGTCGCGCTCGACGTCGTGGACGGTGAAGCCGGAGTAGCCGTCCTCGCCGCCCACCCCCTTGCGGACGCACGGCGCCCCGTCGAGCGCGGTCAGGTCGTCGTGGAGCTGCGCGCCCCACGAGTCGCCGACGCAGTGGACGGGCCAGATGCCGCCGTCCTGCGCGAAGTGCGGCGTGTGTTCCGGGTGCCAGTCCTGCGTGTACGCCACGACCGCCCCGGCCGCCGAGGCCGCCTCGATCTCCTCGTTCACGGCGACGATGGCCTCGCCGGCCTCGTCCACGTAGAGCGAGCCGTCCAGGTGCGCGAAGTCGTTCTGCACGTCGACCACGACGAGGGCCGTGCGTGCGTCGTAGTCCACCATCGTGCGCCTCCCCGCTCGCCACGGCGTGCAGGGTATACCCCGCGCGAGGCCGTCGGCAGGGTCACGCGGGAGCGAGTGCGGCTAGAGCGGGCGCTTCCACGTCGACCAGTCGAACGGCTCGTGGCCGTCCTCGGTCAGCTGTCGCATGTCGACCGTCGCCTTGCCGTCGGCGATGTCGAGGTAGGCGATGGTGCCGAGGCGCTCGTAGTTGCGGGGCAGCGTCGGCGAACCGGGGTTTACGCAGAGCACACCGCGGACGACCTCGTTCCACTCGGTGTGGGTGTCGCCGAAGACCATCACGTCCAGGTCCGTGCGCCCGCAGTAGCGCTCCATGGCGGCCTCGAGCGTCCACCGTCCGATGTCCGGCACCGGCACCGTGTGCGCGATGCCGACGCGCAGCCCGGCCAGCTCGAGGAACCACCCCTCGCGCAGCCTCGGGTCCTCGGGCTGCACAGGCCGCCCGCCCGAGCCGTCGTCGCCGTTGCCGCGCGCGACGAAGGTCGGCGCGACCTCGGAGAGGAGGTCGATGAGCGAGATGTCGTGGATGTCCCCCGCGTGGAGGATGCAGTCGACGCCCTCGAACGCCTCGAAGACCTGCGGATATAGTGTCGGCCCTGCCTCGGGGATGTGCGTGTCGGACACCAGCCCGATGTGCAGAGAGTCGGCGTTAGCGAGGCGTGCGAGCAGTTCCGGGTCCATACCGCCAGCCTACCCCGCACCGTCACCACGCGCGCGGACCTAGTACCCCCGCGCCGGGTCGTACACATTGTGGAGCGGCTCGCCGCGCAGGTAGCGGGCGAGGTTGTCGCAGAACATCTCGGCCGCGCGCGCGGCGTAGTCCTCGGGGCCGCCGGTGAGGTGCGGCGTCAGCAGCACGTTGTCGAGCTGCCACAGCGGGCTCTCCGGCGGCAGCGGCTCGCGGTGGAACACGTCGAGGGCCGCACCGCCGATGACGCCGTCACGCAGCGCCCCGATGAGCGCCTGCTCCTCCACCAGCTCGCCGCGCGCAATGTTCAGCAGGTACGACCGAGGTCCCATCGTGCGCAGCTGCTCGGCGCCGATCATCTCGCGCGTCTCCTCGGTCAGCGGCGCGGCCAGCACGACGAAGTCGCTCGCCGCCAGCAGGTAGTCGAGGTCGCCCGGCGGCACCGCCTCGTCGGCCACTTCGTCGGGACCGCGCGTCGTGAACGAGCGGCGCATGCCCAGCACGCGGCAGCCCAGGGCGCGTGCGCGCCTCGCGACGGCCGCGCCGATCGCGCCCATGCCGATGATGCCGACCGTCTTGCCCTCGAGGTCCTCGGGGATGACCGAGCGGTCGTAGGACCCGGCGATCTGGTTGCGCAGCAGCGCGGGCCAGCCCTTGGCGAACATCAGCATGTAGGTCAGCACGAACTCGGAGATCGGCACGGCGTGCATCCCCGTCACCGTCGTGACCGTCAGCCCGCAGTCGTGGACCAGCGCAGGGTCGACGCGCTCCGCGCCCGCAGTGAAGAGCTGCACCCAGCGCAGCGAGGGCGGGTACGCGTCGGGCCGCACGAGTTGCTCCAGCGCGTCGCCCCAGAAGGCGAACAGCACCTCGGAGTCCCCGAGCGCGGCTGCGATCTCCTCGTGCGGGGTGGCGGCCTGGCGCTGGCTCGGGAACCGGCCCGCGCCCTGCAGGTCGGCGATGCCGGCGGGATTGAGCACGCGCACGCGGACCGAGGGGTCGACGGCGCGGATGCGGTCGGCGACCTCGGGTTCGAGGGCGAACGTGACCGTGACCTGCACCATCGCGCGCCCCGGCGCCCCTCGCCGCGTACGGCTAGCGGGCGCGCGCGGTGATCAGCGCGATGCTCGCCGTGAAGCCGTGCAGGAACGTCGTGCCGGCGACTGGGCCGATCTCGCCGCTGGCGAAGATCCCGGCCATGGGCACCGGCCCCAGCGCGTCGGCGAGGGCCTGGGCGTCGTGGTTGGGCAGGCCGAAGAGGCCCTGGCCGCGGCCGTTGCATGCGCACATCACCGCGCCCACGACGGTCTCGCCGGGCAGCAGCCGCTGCTTGAGGATCTGGAGGTGCGCTCGCAGGTCCTCGTCGGCCGCGGCGGCGTCGCGGAACTGGAACTGGAAGGTCTGGCCGACACGCGGCACCGCGTTGACCGAGATCGCCCCGCTCTCGCGGTCGCCTCCCATGATGTTGCGGATGAGGTAGTCGCCCCGCCCGTGCTGGTAGCGGTACTCGTCCATCGCGAGGCCGACGAGGAGGTTGCGCTGCGCCCGCGCACGCGTCTCCGGGTCGAGCGAGGCGAGCGTGTCCTGCAGTACATCGAGGGCCCGCCGCGATCCGAGTTCGCGCACGACGTTGCCCTCGCACGCCGTGACCGTCCACGGCTGGCCGATCGGCTCGGCGCCCTGTGCGACGATCGAGTGGAGGTTGAAGTCACCCTTCAGTCCGACGAGCACCGCCCCACCGGCCTGTACCTTGCCGCCGGCGAACACGGCCGCGCCGCCCCGCATGTCGTGCGAGGAGGCGAGCCCGCCGAGCAGCGGCTGGTCCGACACGCGCGCCTCGATGGCCTTCACGAGCGCCTCGCTGTCGACGCTGAAGGGGTCGGCGAAGACCAGCCACGCGCGCGCTCCGGCGGCGGCGACACGCTCCAGCGCGGGCTCGATCGGGGTGTTGGCGGGCATCGCGATGGTCGTCGCCTCGAGCCCGGGCAACGAGAGGCCGAGGAAGGAGACGGCGGGCTCGACCTGCGCCTCCACGCCGGGGCCGATCACAGCCTCGCCGCTCGCCCCCACGAGGTTGGCGACGCCCGTGCCCTTGCGCAGCCGCGCCAGCACGTCGTCGTAGTGCGCGCCGAAGCGCGAGTCGATGAAGACGAGGCCGAGGTCCGGCGTCGCGGCTCCCTCGAGCGCGGCGAGGACGGCGTTCGTCGCGCTCTCCCAGTCCGGGCCGGAGTGGACCGCGGCCGCGGTGACGGCTCCGCCGGTCTCGGCCGAAGCCTCACCCACATGCGCCGCCGTCGTCTGCTGGGTCGCGTCGCCTGTGGTCATGGTCGCCTCCGCCCGATCGAGTCTACGCGAACGGCGTACGCGGCGCGCGTCCTGCGGTAGCATTGCCGCGTGACCGTTCACACCGACCACGAGAGCGTGCGCCGCATCCGGATCGAGTCGCTCCGCGCGCGGGTCGTGACGAGGGCCGACCTGGCGCGAGCGGAGAGCCGACTCGAGCGCCGGATAGCCGCGAGCTTGCTCGCCGGCATGACCGCGACGGCGGCCATCGCGGCGGCCGTAGTCGCGCTGGCCGGCTAGCACCCGCCGCCGACGGAGAGGCACGACCATGACGACTGCGACGACGCACGAGGAACGCACCGTGACCGTCGCGGGCGGCGACGTGCTCGTGCGTAGCGCCGGCTCCGGCGAGCCCCTCGTCGTCTTTCACCACGACATCGGCGTCCACGCCTGGACGTCGTGCTACGACCGGCTCGCCGAGCGCTTCACCGTCCACGTCCCCGACCTGCCCGGTTGGGGCGCGTCGGAGCGGCCCGAGTGGGCGCGCAACGTGCGCGACATCGCCGTCCTCGCCGGCGCGCTGCTCGACGCACTCGACCTCCAGCGCACGAGCATCCTCGGGCTGGGGTTCGGCGGTTATGTCGCTGCCGAGCTCGCCACCGTGGCGCAGTCGCGCATCCGCCGCCTCACCCTCGCCGGCGCGATGGGCGTGAAGCCCGCCGAGGGCGAGATCTTCGACCAGTTCCTCGTGAACCACCAGGACTACGTGCGGGCGGGCTTCGCGAGCGCCGGGGCGTTCGAGGAGCACTTCGGCGCCGAGGTCGAGATCGAGCAGTTGCTGGCGTGGGACCTCAACCGCGAGATGACCACGCGCGTGACGTGGAAGCCCTACATGCACAACGCAGCGCTGCCCCACCTGCTCCCCACCGTGGAGACCTCGACGCTGCTCGTGTGGGGGTCGGAGGACCGGATCGTGCCAGTCGAGGCCGGCCGCATGTACGAGGACGCCCTCCCCAACGCGCGGCTCGAGGTCATCGACGGCGCGGGGCACTGGCTGGAGCTGGAGCGACCCGACGAGCTGGCGCAGCTCGTCGTCGCGCACGAGGCGTAGCGGCCCAGCCTACTCCACCCTACTCCTCAGCGATCTTCCTCAGCAGGCGGGCGAAGCTCAGCTCGTGGCCGTCCGGGTCGCGGAGGTGGAAGAAGCGCTCGCCGAAGCTCGCGTCGCGCGGCGGGAACTCCGGCTCGTACCCCAGCTCGACCGCACGCGCGTGGATGGCGTCGACATCCTCGACGTGGAGTATGACGCGGCCCCACCCCGGCGTGGGCGGGGTCTCGGTCGGCTGGAGGTTCACGTAGCTGTCGTGCAGCTCGAAGCTCGTGAACCCGGCGTCCGGGCCGCCGTAGCGCAGCCGGAACCCCAGCGACTCGTAGAACGCGAACGACCGGGCCATGTCCGTCACGGCGAGCGTGACGGCGCTGATGGTCTCGATCGGCCCGCGGTCGTCGCTCACGAGGCCGTCACCGATGCGTCGAGGCTACGAGGGGCGCGGGGCGCTCTCGAAGCCGATCTGGCTGTGCGTGCCGTCGCAGAACGGCTTCATGTCGGACTGGCCGCAGCGGCACAGCGCCACGCCACGTCCCTCCCACGGCAACTCGTTGCCCTCGGCGTCGAGGATCTTCACGTCCTCGCCTCGGATCACGTACGGCCCGTTGTCGCGCACGCTGACGTCCATCTTGGCCCCTTCCCCGGAGTGGGTTCGTGTTCGCCTCGCCCGCACTGTAGCACCCACGGCTCGCATGCTCGCGCCCTTCGCTTGCCCGCAGCGCCCGAGGCGGTAACGCTCCGCGCGATGGTCGAAGTCTTCTTCAACGTGATCCTGCCGGTCGTGCTGGTGGCAGCGCTCGCCGGGGCGCTCGACCGCTACCGCCCCATCCCGGTGGAGCCGATCGCGTCGATCGTCTTCTTCCTCTTCACACCATCGCTTGTCTTCCACTCGCTCTCGAACACGGACCTGCCGGCGAACCTCTCGATACGCATCGTGGCCTTCGCGGTCGTGGTGTTTCTCGCCGGCTACGCGGCGTCGATCGCCTGGTCCGTCGCGCGCAGGCACGACCCGCAGCTGCGCGCAGGCCTCGCGCTCTCGGTGACCTCGCTGAACGCGGGCAACATGGGACTCCCGGTCACGCTGCTCGCCTTCGGCGACGCGGGGCTGGAGGTAGCCGTGGTGCACTTCATCAGCGTCGCCACGCTCGCGGCGTCGGCGAGCGTCGTGGTCGCCTCGATGGCGGGCGGCTCGGCGCGCGACGCGCTGATCGCGCCGTTCCGCTTCCCCGTGCTCTACGCCGCGGGCGCCGGGCTTGCGGTGAGTGGCTTCGGCATCGAGCTGCCCGTCACCATCGCGGCCCCGGCCGAGTCGCTGGCGGGCGCGGCGGTGGCCGTGATGCTCGTCGTGCTCGGGCTCCAGCTCGGCCGAGGGCTCGGCGGGCGCGGCGACCTCATCGACACCGGCGCGGCGACGGTGCTGCGGCTCGCCGCCGGCCCCGCGATCGCCCTCGGCGCAACCTACGTGCTGGGCATTGACGGGATGGCGCAGCGCGTGCTGATCGTGCTGGGTGGCATGCCGACCGCCGTGTTCGCGACCATCCTCGCGACCGAGTTCCAGGCGCGCCCGCAGTTCGTGACGCGCTCCGTGGTGACCTCGACGCTGCTGAGCGTGCTGACGCTGACCGTGCTGATCACGCTCGTGCGCTAGCGAGTCCTGCGAGCGGAGGGAGCGGTGCGGGCCGGGGCTGCGGGTTATATGGCGAGCGGCCCCTGTCGGACGGGGGCCGCTCCGTTCCTGGAAACGCCTCGCGCGAGCGAGGGCGCGCCCAAGTGTTAGGCCACTCCCAGGACCTTACGCCATACCGGGCGGACGCTGCATGAGTTGCAGCGTATTGCCGTCGGGGTCCGCGAACGTGGCGATGCTGCCGCCCCACGGCTCGGCACTGGGCTCGCGTATGAACGTCACACCCGCCGCGCGCAGCCGCTCCGCGACTGCCTCGATGTCCTCGACGGCGAGGTTGAGCATCGTGCGGCGCGGCTCGTCGCTGAGGTCGTGGACCTCGCTGTGGGCGCTGATGGTGAGACGGACGTCGCCCCACTGGAAGTTGACGTGGCCCGCCCGGTCCGTGCGCGGCGGCAGGCCGAGCGTATCGACGTAGAAGTCGCGGATCGTGTCGAAGCGGTCGGGGTCGACGCCGAGGATGACGCCGATCACGGCGTCGATGTCGCGTGGCGTGTGCTCACTCACGGGGCGACCCTGCCGGGGCGGCGTCTAGACGGGGAGTTCCTCGGGCGACTCGCCGCGGGCCACGTAGACCGAGCGGACGGCCTCCTCGAGCTCCTCCATGCCGCGGTACGAGCGGTTCGGGATCGAGTCGAGCACTGCGAAGACCTCGCGGTCGATGCCCCCCTGCAGCCGTGAGCGGCGAACGACCTCAATCTTCGACGCGGGGAACTCCAGACCAGCGAATGCGGAGCGGTAGTCGGCCTTGCCTGCGTGAATGACCATCGAGGCGCCTCCTCTCACCGCACATCCTAACCGCGCTTTCCCCCTGTATCGAGGGGGCACCGGCGGGCACCTCGAAGGTTGGAGCGTCGCGTCGACGCTCTGCTATCGTGACGGCCGTGCCGTACCGGGACATGCCTCGCGAGGGCCGCTGCTACCACTGCCGGGCCACGACGCCCGGGGCATGCATGCGCTGCGCCCACCCCGTCTGCCGCGACTGCCGGGAGCGGCACGACGCCGAATTCGCGCACAAGGACTACACCGGATGAGCGACGCCGCCCCCACCACCTCCGCCGACCCCGGCGCACGCGCGCGCGCCGCCCTCGACGCGGCCGGCGAGCCGTACGAGGTGATCGAGGTGGACCCGGACCTCGCGGACACCGCCGCGTTCTCCGAACACTACGGCTACCCGCTCGAGGTCTCGGGCAACACCATCGTCGTCGTCACGAAGCGCGGCGAGCGGCGCTTCTGCGCGTGCGTGGTGCTCGCCAACACGCGGCTCGACGTCAACCACGCGGTGCGGCCGCTGCTGGAGACGCGCAAGGCGTCGTTCGCCTCGGCCGAGGAGACGGCGGAGCTGACCGGCATGCTCATCGGCGGCGTCACGCCGTTCGGCCTGCCCGACGGCCTGCCGATCTACATCGACTCCCGCGTGCTGGAGATCGACTCCGTGATCGTCGGCGGCGGCGACCGCTCGACGAAGCTCCAGGTCTCGCCGCAGGCGCTGGCGCGCCTCCCCAACGCCGAGGTCATCACGGACCTCGCCAACCCGATCGGGTAGCGACCGCCCCGTGGCTCCTCGCTAGTTCTGGCGACCCGGCATCGGATCGACCGAGCCGGCGAAGCGCGTGCGCAGCATGGTGACGGGGCCCGCGTGGTGGTGCGTCATGCGCCACGCGTCGCCTTCGAGCACGAAGACGTTGGTCGCCGCCAGCGGGGTGCCGTCGACGGACTCGGCGCAGAACACGAGCGCCGTCTCCCCCACGCGGTGCACCACCGGGTCGGCGACGCGGATGTTTGGCGCCGCGGGGTTCTCGAGGATGCCCCGCCAGCTGGCGAGCACGTCGTCGCGGCCGAGCAGCACTGGCCAGCCGGGGTGGGTGCAGGCGACGGGCACATCGGTCGCCCAGAGTTCGGCCATCGCGTCCATGTCACGCTGCGCGAAGGCGCGGTAGAAGGCCTCGTTCGCCGCGAGGACCGCCTCGTCGGTATCTGCGGTCATGGGCCTCAGCCAGCCTCGACGGCGACCGCGGGCGCCTCGAACTCGACGCCGGGCAGCGCCGCCCGCAGCTCCTCGACTCGCCGCGCGAACGCGGCGTCGTCGAGCACGGGCGTCGAGGCGATAGAGGCGGGGTCGGGCGGCAGGTCGAGCATCGGCACCCACGACGTGCAACTCGCGTACTCGGCCCGGACGGGGACCTCGATCGCGTCGCCCAGGCGGTGGACGCGCAGCACGAGGACGAGCAGCGGCGCCTTCGGCCGCCAGCGGAAGCGCTGCACCGCGTAGTCCGGCGTCCAGACGTGCAGCCCGTCGAGCGCCTCGACCTGTACGGGCTCGGTGAGCGCCGCGCTCTCAACGATCTCGGCCCAGCCATCGAAGCGCAGCGTGCCCGCAGGCGGCGAGGCGGCAACGGCCGCGTCGAGGAGGTCCGAGGCGGCGGGCACGAGCAACTCGGGGCGCTGGTGCTCGAAGCTGTCGTAGAGCCAGAAGCGCGTCGCGCGGATGCGGAAGCGGTGGCCCTCCTCGCGGATGCCACCCTTGCGCAGGTCGATGACCTGCCGCCCGTCGAGCAGCGCAAGGTTGACCGCCGCCCACTCCTTGAGCGCGGGGTTCTCGATGTCCGCGGTGAGCTCCAGCGCCGGGTTCGTCATCGCCGCCAGCATACCAGCGGCCACCCGGCGGGCCCCGGCGCGTCGACGCGATCCGCGGGCGGTGCGATGCTGTCGCGGGGCGGCGAGGAGGCCTCGATGGACCCGCTCGGGGTGGTGCTGACGGCGGGGCTCGGGACGCGGCTGCGGCCGCTCACGCCCGCGACCCCGAAGCCGCTCGTCCCCCTGCTCAACCGCCCGCTCATCGCCTACGCGCTCGACCTCATGCGCGACCTCGGCCTGCGTGAAGTCGCCGTCGTCACCGGCCCCGACGACGCCCGCACGCGCGAGTACGTCGAGGGCAACGCCCCGCCCGGCCTGCACGTCTCGACCGCCGTCCAGCGCGAGCCGCGTGGCCCCGGCGACGCCGTCGCCGCCGTCGGCGACGCCCTCGAAGGCCGCACCGTCGTCGTGCTGGCAGTCGACACCGTGCTCACCGGCGTCGACCCGGCACTCCTCGACGGCTTCGAGGCGAGCGGCGCATCGGCCGGGCTGCTGCTGCAGCCCGTCAAGGACCCCCGCGCTTTCGGCGTGGCCGTGCTCGACGGCGACCGCGTTGTGAACCTCGAGGAGAAGCCCGAGCGCCCGCGCTCTGACCTCGCGCTCGTCGGGCTGTGGGTGCTCGCCCCCGCCGCCGTCGAGCGGGTGCGCACCGACCCGTACATCAACGCGAAGGGCGAGTCCGACCTCACCGCCACGGTCGCCGCGATGCTGGCCGGGGGCGCCGACGTGCGTGGGTGGCTCCTCGGCGGCGAGTGGCTGGACGGCGGCACGCTCAAAGGCCTGCTGCACGCCCAGTCGCGGCTGCTCGCGCGCGCCGGTGCGGCGCGCGTCGCCGACGACGCCACCGTGACCAACTCGACGCTCCGGGCCCCGGTGCTCGTCGGCGCGGGCGCGCGCGTCGAGGCGAGCGACCTCGGCGAGGTGGTGGTGGGCGACAGCGCCACGCTCGAGGGCGTCACGCTACGTCGAGCCCTCGTCGCGCCGGGCGCGACGTTGCGCGGCGGGAGCTACTCGGACGTCGTGGTCACGCCCGCAGGCGAGGTCTGCGGGCCGGGCGCGGAGCGCTGAGGGCCACGACGCGGCGGGGCTGCTCACGGCAGCACACGGGCTCGGGGCGCGGGGCCTACCGCGCGACGACGGTGAGTGTGAAGGTGCCCGTCCCGAAGCCCCACACATCAATGCGGTAGCTCCCGGAAACGGAAGCTTCCCACCAGACGCGCGACGCGAAGGAGTCGCCGTAGTCGTCGTTGTACGCCACCTCGTTCCCGCTCGGGTCGTACACCGTGACGACTGAGTCGGGGAGGGTCCCCAGGACGATGTCCACCTGGTACAGCTGGCCCTGCCTCGCATCGAAGACAAAGGCGGCAATATCGCCTTCGTAGTCCAGCACGCTCCCCACCGGGGTGTCGACGACGACCGTGGTGGCGGCACGCGAACCCTCGTCGGCTCCGCCCTCGGAGACCGACACCGTCAGGGTGTACGAGCCGGACCCATAGCCGTAGACCTCGACGTAGTGCGTGCCCGAGTACGTGGCTTCCCAGACGATGCGCGAAGCCAGCGACTCCCCGTAGTCGTCGTTGACGTCCAGCAGCGCCCCATCGGCGTCGTGCAGCGTGGCCACGGAGTCGGACAGCGATCCCAGCGCTACGTCGATCTCGTAGAACACGCCCTGCTCGGCCTCGAACGTGAAGATGTCGCTGTCGGCGAGATCTCCCACCACCCCGCCGACGCTCGCCCCGACCGTGATGGGAGTGGCGCCAGGCAGCGTGTCCGCATGGTCATCGGGGGTGTCTGCCGCATCCGCTCC
>DAOULE010000077.1:0-3506 GCA_034420575.1 Dehalococcoidia bacterium | reverse complement strand
TCGCGCAGGGCACGCTCGTGCTCGCCGTGCGTCAGGCTGAAGTGCCGCGACTGCGAGGTGAAGAAGCGCCAGTTCGAGAAGATCCAGAACCCGGACTTCTCGATGCGCCCGCTGCTCACCTTGCGCAGGCTCACTGCTGCCCCCTCATGGTCGCCCGCTCATGGGCGCGCCTCGACGCCCACGGGCGACGCCGCCCCGACGGCAGCCGCGATCGAGGGGCCGTAGGGTGCGCGCAGCACCCCCTGCTCCGTCACGATCGCGTCGATGAGCTCGGACGGGGTCACGTCGAACGCCGGGTTCAGCGCCCGCGAACCGGGCGCGGCAAGGTCCACGCCGGCTGGACGCAGCACCTCGTCCTCGGCGCGCTCCTCGATGGGGATCGAGTCGCCGTCGGGCGTGTGGGGATCGAGGGTCGAGACGGGCGCGACGATGTAGAACGGGATCGCGTGGTGGCGGGCGAGTGCCGCGAGCATGTAGGTGCCGATCTTGTTGGCGGTGTCGCCGTTAGCGGCGACGCGGTCGGCGCCCGTGACGACGGCGGTCACGCGCCCGGCGGCCATCAGCGAAGCTGCCGCGCCCTCGACGGCGAGCCGGAACGGCACCTCGTGCCGTTGCAACTCCCATGCCGTCAGCCGCGCGCCCTGCAGCCTCGGACGCGTCTCACACGCGAGCACCTCGGCGAGCCGCCCGCTGCGCCAGCCCTCGACGATGACGCCGAGGGCGGTGCCGCCGCCCGCGGTGGCGAGCGGGCCGGTGTTGCAGAGCGTCATCACGCGTGTGGCGGGCGGGAACAGCGCCGCGCCGAGTTGCGCCATGCGCGCGTCGGCGGCGTGCTGCTCGGCGTGGATCGCACGCGCCTCGGCCAGCGCGACCGCGCGCGCCTCCTCGTCGCTCGATGCAGCCGCGACCCGCCCGGCGACGCGGTCCAGCGCCCAGCGCAGGTTCACGGCGGTCGGGCGCGTCGCGCCGAGCACCCGCGCTGCCTCCTCGACGGCCGCGGCGACGCCCGACGGCTTCGATGCGGCGGCGACGGCGAGCGCGTAGGCGGCGGTCACGCCGATGGCCGGCGCGCCGCGCACGCGCATGGTGGTGATGGCCTCGGCGGCGGCCTCGATGGTGTCGAGGGGGATGTAGCGCTCCTCGGTGGGGAGCAGGGTCTGGTCGAGGAGCCACAGCCGCCCCTCGCGCCACGCGGCGGGCTCGTACGGCTCACGGGTGGATGCGGCGTCGGGCGCCCGTGCCATGCACACATGGTAGAGCGCGAAGGCCGCCGGTGGCAGCCGCGCCCTTGCCTGTGTGACGTGCGTTGACCGCCGCCGGAGCGCGAACCTAGCATCAATCGATGCCCCAACCGGACTCCGACCCCTTCGCGCCCATCGCGCGCTTCTACGACCTCGACCTCGAGGGCTTCGACGACGACCTTGCGCTTTACGCGGAGCTCGCCCGGGGGCGCGACGTGCTCGAACTCGGCTGCGGCACCGGCCGCGTCGCCGTGCCGCTCGCCCAGGCGGGCGTGCGGGTCACCGGCGTCGACATCAGCCCCGCCATGCTCGGCATCGCGCGACGCCGCGCCGAGGGGCTGCCGCTGCGACTCGTCGAGGGCGACATGCGCACGCTCGACCTCGGCGAGTCGTTCGGGGCGGTCTTCGTCCCGCTCGGCGGGCTCCAGCACATGGCGACGTCCGCCGAGGTCGCCGCGGCGCTGGCGACGGTCGCGCGCCACCTCGCCCCCGACGGCGAGGCCGTGGTCGACGTCGAGGCGCCGCACCCTGACGACTGGCTGCCGGGACCGCGACCTCTGCTCCAGCACTGGACGCGCGCGCTGCCGCTAGAGCCTGGCTCGCCGGGCGGCACGGTCACGAAGCTCGTCGCCGTCGAGGGCCGGCCCGTGGAGGCGCTCCGCGAGGTGACGTACCACTTCGACGTGCAGCCGCCGGAGGGGCCGCTGCAGCGCGTCACGCACCAGTTCGCGCTGCGCGTCATCACCGCCGGCGAACTCGAGCTCGCAGCGCGGCTGGCCGGGCTGCGCATCCGGGCGTGGTACGGGGACTACGACGGCGCACCCCCGCGCGAGGGCGACGACCGGCTCATCGCCGTGCTCCGGCATGAGGGCAGCGAGGACGCCCCGTGACGCGCGTCGTGCTCGACGCGATGGGCGGCGACCTCGCCCCACAGGCCACAGTTGCGGGCGGCGTCGAGGCCGCGCGCGACGGCATCGAGGTGGTCCTCGTCGGCGTCGAGGAGCAGTTGCGGGCCGAGCTCGCGCGGATCGAGGGGCCGACGCCCAATATCGAGGTGGTGCACGCGCCCGGGGTCGTGGCCATGGGCGACCACGACGCCCGCGCGACGGTGCGCCGCCGCGACACCTCGATCGCCGTGGGCGTGGAGTTGGTGCGCGACGGCGCGGGCGACGCGTTCATCTCCGCCGGCAACACCGGCGCCGCCCTCGCCGTCTCGCTCGTGCGGCTGGGCCGGCTGCCGGGCATCGAACGGCCCGCGATCGGCATCCTGCTGCCCATGCCGGGCGGGATCCTGCTGCTGCTCGACGGGGGCGCGAACGCGGATGCCCGCGCAACGCACCTCCTGCAGTGGGCGCGGCTCGGCTCCTCGTTCATGCGCGCCACGCAGGGGCTCGCGGAGCCGCGGGTGGCGCTGCTCAACATCGGCGAGGAGGCGACCAAGGGCTCGCAGGTCACGGTCGAGGCGCACGGCCTCCTGGCGGCGTCGGGCCTGAACTTCACGGGCAACGTCGAGGGCCGCGACCTGCCCCGGACGCCCGCGGACGTGGTCGTAACGGACGGGTTCACCGGCAACACCGTCCTCAAGTTCGCCGAGGGGCTGAGCTCCATGCTCTTCGAGGAGCTGCGCGAGGCGGCGTCGCAGTCCCTGCGCGCCCGCATCGGCGGCCTGCTGATCCGGCCCGAGGCGCGCAGGATGCGCGACCGGCTGGACTACCGCGTCTACGGCGCGGCGCCGCTCCTGGGCCTGCAGGGCACGGTCTACATCGGACACGGCTCGAGTGACGCCCGCGCCATTGCCAACGCGATCCGGCGGGCCGACGAGGCGGTCGCGGCCGGTGTGGTCGACGCGCTGCGCGCCGCAGCCGCCGAAGGCGAGCAGGCGGCCTCGTAGGTCCGGGCGCGGGTCGGGGGGCGCGAGGCTACGGAGCGGCCTGCTCGGCAGGCTCCGTCGCAGGGTCGTCCTCGGCGCCGAATCCCGTTGCGCCGGGCGCGAAGCGCCACCACAGCTTCATCGAGTCGCGCAGCGCCGCGATGCGCTCCGGGCTGTCGTCCTCGGCGAGGCAGCGCTCGAGGTGCGTGTCGAGGATGAGCGCGCCGGCGGTGTCGATGCCGGAGCGCACGGCCATGAGCTGGGTGACGATGTCCTCGCAGGCGCGGTCGTTCTCGATCATGCGGGCGATGCCGCGGATCTGGCCCTCGATGCGCCTGAGGCGGGCGCCGACCTGGTCGGATGTTGCCGAGTCGTTCATGGCTGCCGTCCCGCCG
>DAOULE010000076.1:0-20977 GCA_034420575.1 Dehalococcoidia bacterium | reverse complement strand
GTGCGGATGATGCCGCCGCTCAACGTGAGCGCCGAGGAGATCGACCAGGTGGTCGACATCATCGACGGCGCGATCGCCGAAGTCACCGGCTAGCCCGTGCAGTTCCGCTGGGCCATCGTCTACGTGCGCGACGTGGAGGCGTCCGTGCGCTTCTACGAGCGCGCGTTCGGCCTCGGCCTGCGTTTCGCGGCGCCGGGCGGCGAGTATGCCGAGCTCGAGACGGGCGCGACGGCGCTCGGCCTCGCCTCGCGTGAGCTGGCCGCCTCGAACTTCGCGCCGCCCATCCGCGAGAACGACCCGGGACTGCCGCCCGCGGCGTTCGAGATCGGCTTCGAGGTCGAGGACGTGGCCGCCGCGTACGCGCACGCCGTCGAGGCGGGCGCGACGCCGCTCGCGGAGCCCGTCGAGAAGCCGTGGGGCCAGACGGTCGCGTACGTGCGCGACCCCGACGGGATCCTCGTCGAACTCGGCTCGCCGACCGGCGACGAGGGATAGCTACACACGACCAGTGATGGAGACGCAGTGATGGCCGAACGCATCGTCCTTGCCTACTCAGGCGGCCTTGACACGTCCGCCGCAACGAAGTGGCTGCAGGAGGACCGCGGCTACGAGGTGATCTGCCTGCTCATCGACCTCGGCAACGTCGAGGACATGGAGGGCGCCGAGCAGCGCGCGCACGAGGCGGGCGCGGTCGAGTACGCGGTCGTCGACGCGCGCGACGACTTCCTGCGCTACTTCGCCTTCCCCGGCCTGGCCGCCAACGCGGTCTACGAGGGCGAGTACCCCCTCGCGACGGCCCTCGGCCGGCCGCTGATCGCGAAGCTACTCGTCGACAAGGCGCGCGAGGTCGGCGCGACGGCCGTCGCGCACGGCTGCACGGGCAAGGGCAACGACCAGGTGCGCTTCGACGTGGCCCTCGCCACGCTCGCGCCGAACCTGACCATCGTCGGCACGGCGCGCGAGCACCAGTGGACGCGCGACGAGGCGCTCGCGTACTGCCGCGAGCACGGCATCTCCGTCGAGGGCGGCGAGCGCTCGCCCTACTCCATCGACGAGAACATGTGGGGCCGCGCCATCGAGGCCGGCGCCCTCGAGGACCCGTGGGTGACCCCGCCGGAGGACGCCTACCAGTGGACGCGCCCCATCGACGACACCCCCGCGGAGGCCGCGGAGATCGTGATCGGCTTCGAGCAGGGCATGCCCGTATCCCTCGACGGCGACCGGGTCACGCCCGTGGACCTCGTCGACCGGCTCAACGAGGTGGCCGGCGAGCACGGCGTGGGGCGGCTCGACATGGTCGAGAACCGCCTCGTCGGCATCAAGTCACGCGAGGTGTACGAGGCGCCCGCGGCGGTGACGCTGCTGGCGGCGCACCGGAAGCTGGAGACGCTGACGCTCTCGAAGGACCAGATGCGCATGAAGGCGCGGGTCGCGCAGGAGTACGCGGACCTGGTCTACAACGGCCTGTGGTTCAGCGCGCACCACCAGGACCTCGCCGCCTACGTGCAGTCCACGCAGCGCCACGTGACCGGCGAGGTGCGCGTCCGGCTGTGGCGCGGGCATGCCGACGCTGTCGGGAGCCGCTCGGACCGCAGTCTCTACAACTACGCGCTGGCGACGTACGGCTCAGAGGACGACTTTGACCAGCAGGCGGCGCTCGGCTTCATCAAGCTGTGGGGGCTGCCGCTGGAGGTGCAGGCACGGCAGCAGCGCCTCCGCGAGCCGACGGACCCGTTGCGCCTCGCCGCGCCGGGCGAGGAGTAGCCGGCACTACGCCCGGCTGCTCCCCGTGAACAGCGTCGCCTCATCGACGAGGCAGAACGGGTTGCCGAACGGGTCGGTGAAGTAGGCGCTCCGCTCGCCCCACACCCGCTGCTGGATGCCCCACCCCACGTCGTCGTCATCCAGGAACTGCGCGCCCGCCTCGGTCGCCCGTTCGAGCGCGGCCTCGAGGTCGGGGACGGCGAGGTAGATCAGGTCGGGATTCGCGCGGAACGCGCGGCCGTGCGCGGACGGATCGACGAGCGCGAGAACCACGCCGCCGCAGTCGAAGTAGTGTCGCGTCGGCGTGACTTCGTCCGGCTCGATGTCGAGGACGCGCGCGTAGAAGGCGTCCGCTGCTGCCATGTCCGGCACGGGCACGATCACGCGGAAGAGCCGTGGCACGGAGCCCTCGATTCGCTCCGAAGATACCGCCGCAGCGCCGAGCCCGCTCGCCGCGGTGCCGACCCGGACGTAGCCCTCGGACCTCACCGAGGCTCAGGGCGTTGCCTCATCGGCCACGGAGCATGCATACTGCATGCATCAGTGCAGGCGTGTCACACGCACTGAGGTAGGCAGTATGGCGCAGATCACCGTCCGGAACGTGCCCGATGACGTCATGGAGGCGCTCCGCGAAGAAGCGGCGGAGAACGGTACGAGCATGAACGCCCTGGTGCGCGCGGCGCTGCAAGAGCTCGCCAAGCAGCGCCAGTGGCGGAAGCGCGCCCAGGACGCGATTCCCAAGATGATCGAGCTGCAAGCCCGCATTCGGGAGCGTCACGGCGGACTGCTAGACGAGAGTTGGCCGCTCATCCGCGAAGACCGCGACCGTTGACCGCTACGGAGACGCTCGTCGTCGACGCCTCGGTCGGCGCGAAGTGGGTACTGGCCGAACCCGACTCCGACCGCGCACTAGCACTGCTCGCCAGCGCGAGTCGCGGAGACACGAGCCTCCTCGCCCCGGATGTCTACGTGCCTGAGGTCACCAACATCCTCTGGAAGAGCTCACACCTGCGCGGCGACCTCACCCGCGACGAAGCCCGCGACGCCCTCGACAGGCTCATGGAGACGGTGCCGTCGCTCACTCCCGCCGTCGGGCTCGCGGCGCAAGCGCTCGAGTTGGCGCTCGCCTTCGAGCATCCGTCGTACGACTGCCTGTACGTCGCCCTGGCGCTGCGCCACGGCTGTCCGGTGGTCACGGCGGACGGTGGCATGCTCCGGACGTTCGGTCCGGCCACAGGGCGGGTGATCCACATCTCCGCGCTCTGACTGCGCGGAAGGCACTCCCGCTCGCGCACCGCAAGGCCCCGATGTAGCCTCGAACGATGAACGGGGACGGCGACTCGGCTCCACCCGCCGGCGGCGAGGCCAAGCTCTGGGGCGGGCGCTTCGAGGGCGCAACCGACGCGCTCGTCGAGGCGTACGGCGCCTCGATCGCCTTCGACCGGCGGCTCTACCGCGAGGACATCGCGGGCTCGCTCGCGCACGCCCGCATGCTCGCCGCGCAGGGCATCATCTCCGACGACGACCGCGACGCCATCGTGACCGGGCTCGAGGCCATCGAGGCCGAGATCGCGGCGGGCGACTTCGAGTTCCGCGAGGACCGCGAGGACATCCACCTCAACATCGAGGCCGCGCTCGCCGAGCGCATCGGCGAGCCCGCGCGGCGGCTGCACACCGCGCGCTCCCGCAACGACCAGGTCGCGACTGACCTGCGGATGTTCGTGCGCGCCGCGTGCGACGAGGCGATCGATCGCCTCGCGGCGCTGCGTGGCGCACTGCTCGACCTCGCGGAGCGCGAGTCCGGGACCGTGATCTCCGGCTACACGCACCTCCAGCGCGCCCAACCGGTGCTGCTCGCCCACCACCTCCAGGCGTACGAGGAGATGCTGACCCGCGACGCCACCCGCTTCCGCGCCGCGCGCGCGACCGCGAACGTGCTGCCGCTCGGCTCGGGCGCGCTGGCGGGCGTCGGCTACCCCATCGACCGCGAGTCCGTGGCGCGCGAGCTGGGGTTCGACGCGGTCGCGGCCAACTCGCTCGACGCGGTGGCGGACCGCGACTTCGTCGTGGAGTTCCACGCCGCAGCCGCCCTCACGATGGTCCACGTCTCCCGGTTCGCCGAGGAGATCGTGCTGTGGGCCTCTGCGGAGTTTGGCCTCGTGGACCTCGACGACGCGTTCTCGACCGGGTCGAGCATCATGCCGCAGAAGCGCAACCCGGACGTCGCCGAACTCGCGCGCGGGAAGAGTGCGCGCGCCATCGGCAACCTCGTGCAGGCGCTGACGCTGCTCAAGGCCCAGCCGCTGGCGTACAACCGCGACCTGCAGGAGGACAAGGAGCCGCTGTTCGACTCGGTCGACACGCTGCTGGCGACCCTCGCGGTGGTCGCGGCCATGGCGCCCACGCTGCGCTTCGACGCCGCGCGCGGCCGCGAGGCGGCGGGCGGCGACTTCGCGCTCGCGACGGACCTGGCTGACCACCTCGTGCAGCGCGGGGTGCCGTTCCGCGAGGCGCACGAGGCCGTCGGCGCGCTCGTCGCGGAGTGCGAGCGCAGCGGCCGGACGTTCGAGGAGCTCACGATCGACGACTACCGCGCCGCGCACGCCGCGTTCGGCGAGGAGGTGCTCTCGCTGGACATCGAGGCATCGCTGGCGGCGCGCAACGCGACCGGCGGCACCGCCCCGGAACGCGTCGCGGAGCAGCGTGAGGCGGCGCGGGCGCGCCTGCGCGCGGAGGACGAGTGAGCGCCGCTCAGCGGGTGCTGATCGCGCCCTCGATCCTCACGGCCGACTTCGGGCGCCTCGCCGACGACGTGGCCGCCGCCGAGGCGGGCGGCGCCGACGTGATGCACATCGACGTGATGGACGGGCACTTCGTCCCGCAGCTCAGCTTCGGCCCGCTCGTGCTCGATGCGGTGCGGCGCGCCACCACGTTGCCCGTCGAGGCGCACATGATGGTGACCAACCCGCTCGACCAGCTCGCGCCCCTCGCCGAGGCAGGGGCGGATCGGCTCATCTTCCACCTCGAGGCGGCTCCCGACCCTGAACGCGAGATCGAGCGCGCGCGCGAGCTGGGCTGCGAGGCCGGCATCGCCATCAGCCCGCCCACGCCCCCCTCGGACCTCGAGCCGTGGCTCGGCGCGCTGGACATGGTGACCGTGATGCTCGTGCACCCCGGCCGCGGGGGTCAGGAACTCCTCGTCGACCAGCTACCGAAGGTCGGCGAGCTGCGCCGGATGGCCGAGGCCGCCGGTACGCCGCTCGTCATCGAGGTGGACGGCGGGGTGAAGGCGCACAACGCCTCGATGTGCGTCGAGGCCGGCGCGACGCTGCTGGTCGCCGGGTCGGCGGTCTACAACGATCGTGAGACCCCGGCCGAAGCGATCGCGGGGCTTCACGCGGCGATCGGGCACACCTCGTAGGCGACGAGGTCGCCACTACAGGTCACAGGAACGACGAGTGTGGGCGCTACGCCTTCGCGAGCGCGCCCTCGGGGATCGCGGGCTTGCCCTCGGCCATGCGCTTGAGCTGCGTGCGGAGGCAACGCGTGCAGACGTTCACGCGGCGCATGCGGCCGTCGATGAGCAGGCGCTTGCTCTGGACATTCGGGCGAAACTCGCGGTTCGTGCGAGGAGCCTTGCGCTCCCAGCGACCGGAGTGCTTGTGGCGGATGTTGCGCCCGAACTTCGTGCGCTTGGGGCAGAGGTCACACTTGCCGGACGCCATCGCCAACCATCCTCATTACGACCGTAGCTATTCACTGTCCGCGATCGGGTAAAGAGCGTAGCATTGCGCCTACCGACACGCTATCGCGCACACGGAACGGCAAGGCGATGACCCCACCACAACGCCTGCATGCGGAAGGCTTCCGCGACGCCCTCGACACCGCGCTCGAGTGGTTCGAGTTGAACCGCGACGCCATCAATGCGATCAACGTCTATCCCGTCCCAGACGGCGACACCGGCACCAACATGCTGCTCACCCTGCGCGCTGCCCGGCGAGCCGCCGACGACGAGGAGGCGGCCTCCACGAACGTCGGCGCCTTCACGGGGGCGATGGCCCAGGGCGCCCTGCTGGGCGCGCGGGGCAACAGCGGCGTGATCCTGTCCCAGATGGTGCGCGGGCTCGCCGAAGGACTCGAGGGCAGCGCCGACGTCGGGCCGTCCGAGCTGCTCGGCGCGCTCGAGTCGGCCGCGACGGCCGCCTACTCGGCGGTCGCCACCCCGGTCGAGGGGACGATGCTGACCGTGATGCGCGAGGCAGCCGAGGGCGCCGTCGCGAACCAGGCCGCCGACCCGTCCCTGGCGTCGGTGCTCGACGCGACCGTCGCTGCCGCGCGCGACAGCGTGGAGCGCACGCCCGAGCTGCTGCCGCAGCTCCAGGACGCGGGCGTCGTCGACGCGGGGGGCGAGGGCGTCGCGGTGCTGCTCGAGGGGCTGCGCTACGGCGTGATCGGCGAGGACCTCCCGCCGCCGCCTCCGGCTCCGGTCGGCATGGTCCAGCTCGAAGGCGTCGGTCACGAGGGCCACGGCTTCTGCGTCGAGTACCTCGTGAGTGGCGAGGACCTGGACCGCGACGCGCTGGCCGCCACGCTGACGGAGGAGGGCGGCGACTCGCTGCTCGTCGTCGGCGACACGAGCACGCTGCACGTGCACGTCCACATGGAGACGCCCGCCGCGGCGGTGGACGCCGGCGCGAGGTTCGGCGAGCTGCAGAACGTCAAGGTCGAGGACATGCAGGCCCAGCACGACGAGTGGGCCGCGGAACACGAGGACGCCGCCGGTGAGGCTCCCCCTGTCGGGCTCGTCGCCGTCGTGCAGGGTGACGGGCTGCGGATCGCGTTCCGCGACCTCGGCGCAACGGGCATCGTCGACGGCGGCGCGACCAACAACCCGAGCGCGGGCGATGTGCTGGAGGCGGCGCTGCGCGCCGGCACCGAGCACACCTTCATCCTCCCCAACGACTCGAACGTCGTGATGACGGCGCAGCAGGCCGCCACGCAAGAGCCGGACCGCATCACCGTCGTGCCCGCGAAGTCGGTGGCCGCCGGCCTCGCCGCGGCCGTCGCCTTCGTGGCGGGCGAGGACATCGAGGGCGTCGCCGCCGACATGGCGGACGCCGCCACTTCGGTGCGTAACGTCGAGGTCACCGAGGCCGTCCGCGACACCACCGTCGACGGCGTCGCCGTGGAGATCGGCGACTCCATCGTGCTGGTCGACGGCACGCTCAAGGCGCGCACCGAGACTCCCGAGGAGGCACTGATGATCGGCCTCGCCGAGGCCATCGGCGACGACGGCGAGATCGTCACGCTCATCCTGGGCGCCGACGCACCCGAGGACGCGGCGGATAGCCTGACGGATCTGATCGAGGCCGCCCACCCAGGCGTGGAGGTCGAGGTGGTCATGGGCGGGCAGCCGCACTACCCTTACCTCGCGGGCGTCGAATAGCGAGCACGCGTACGCGGATGGACCAGATATCGTGAGCATTCGGATCGTCACCGACTCGACCGCCGACCTCCCACCGGAGGTGGCTGCCGAGCACAACATCACCGTCGTCCCGGCGAGCGTCCTCTTCGGCGACGAGGAACTCCTCGACGGCGTCGACATCCAGTCGCAGGAGTTCTACGAGCGCCTCGCGCGCGACCCGGTGCTGCCGACCACCTCGACGCCATCACCTGGAGCGTTCCGCGCCGCGTACGAGCAGCTGGCCTCGGAGGGCGCAACGGAGATCCTGTCCATCCACGTCTCCGGGAAGCTGAGCGGCACCATCGGCTCCGCCCGCCAGGGCGCACAGGGCGTCGAGGGCGTACGGGTCGAGCACGTTGACTCGCAACTCGTCACGATGGCGATGGGCCTCGGCGTGCTCAACGCCGCACGGGCAATCGCGGGTGGCGCGAACCTCGAAGAGGCGCGCGACCTCGCTGTCTCGCAGTTCGGCCGCACGCACACCTACTTCCTCCTCGACACGCTCGAGTACCTCCAGCGCGGCGGGCGTATCGGACGGGCGGGCGCGGCCATCGGCACGCTGCTGCGGGTGAAGCCCCTGCTGACGATCCGCGACGGCGAGGTGGAGGCGGCGGGGCGCGTCCGGACGCGCAAGAAGGCCGTCGCGGACATGCTGCGCCGCGTCTCCGAGCTGGCCCCGATCGAGCAGATGATGGCCGCGCACGGCGACAGCGCCGCGGAGTCCGGCGACCTCATCCGTGAGCTCCGCGCCATCGCCCCGGACGCCGAGATGATCACCGGCGAGGTGGGCCCCGCCATTGGCGTCCACACCGGCCCCGGGTCGCTCGCCTGCGCCGTCGTCAGCGCCGAGGGAAGCTCCCCAGCCGCCGCGACGTGACCGTCGACCTCGAGATGCTCGGCATGGTCCTCGAGCGCGAGCTCGAGGCCGGCTGCAACGACGCGCTCGTCGAGGGCGGGCTCGACGAGATGCTGCGGCTCCAGGCCCGTGACGAACCACCGAACTCGCCGCTGCTCCGCATGGTCGGCGCGCTGCCCGCGACCGGCTACCGGTCACTCGACCTCGACGAGCGTCGCACGTGGCTGCGCCGGGCCCGCGCCACCGTCGCGCACGCGCTCGACGCGGGCCCGGGCAACGGCCGCCGCTCGGGCAAGCGACGCGCCCCCGCCCGCACGCAGGCGACGGCCCGGCGTCGCGCGCCGAGGACTCCTCGACGCGCACCGGCCGTCCCCATCCCGCCTGGTCCCGAGGCGCTGGAGCTGCCGGTCGCGCAGGCGGGGACAAAGCTCGGCAAGGCGCACATCACGCGCCTCGAGAAGCTCGGCGTCGTGACCATCGCCGACGCGTTGCGGCACTACCCGTACCGCCACCACGACTTCTCGAAGACCGTGCCTATCTCGCAGCTACGCATCGGCCACGAGCAGACGATCCGCGGCACGGTCGAGCGTGCCCGCGCCATCCGCATGGGCCGGGGCGGCCGCATGCAGGCGACCGAGGCGACCATCAGCGACGCGAGCGGGCAGCGCATCCGCGTCGTGTGGTTCAACCAGCCCTACCTCGCGAAGCAGCTTCCGGCCGGCACGGAGATCGCCGTCGCCGGCAACGTGCGCGCCTACCGCGGGCGGACGACGTTCGACAACCCGGCGTACGAGCGCATCACCGACGACCTGCGCCACACAGGCCGCCTCGTGCCCGTCTACCACCTCACGCAGGGCCTCCCTCAGCGCGCGCTCCGCGAGGCCATCGCGGATCTCCTCGAGCGCTTCGCCGACCGCTTGCCCGAGCCGCTCCCCGCGGAGATGCGCGAGCGCCGAGGGCTCCCCGGCATCGTCGAGGCGACGCGCCGGATCCACTACCCGGACGACCAGGAGCAGCTCGCGGAGGCCCGCCAGCGCCTCGCCTTCGACGAGTTGCTGGCCGTGCAGCTCGGCGTGGTGCGCCGCAAGCGCGAGCGTGAGCAGCACGGCGACGCGCCGGTCTTCGAGGGCCGCGAGACCGCCGAGGCGTTCCTCGACACGCTGCCGTTCGAGCTCACGGGCGCGCAGCAGCGCTCGCTCGACGACGTGCTCGCGGACCTCGGGCGCTCCCAACCGATGGGGCGGCTGCTCCAGGGTGACGTCGGCTCGGGCAAGACCGTGGTCGCGCTGGCAGCAATGCTCGCGGCCGTCGCGGCGGGCCACCAGGCCGTGCTCATGGCGCCGACCGAGGTGCTGGCGGAGCAGCACTTCCGCACCGTCTGCAAGCTCCTCTCGGGCGAGCCGGAGCCACCGCTCAACGGCGTCGTCGCCCTGCCCTTCCTCGACCGGCCGCTCCAGGTCGTGCTGCTCACGGGCTCGACGCGCGCGAAGGAGCGGCGAACGGCCCTCGACGCGATCCGGCACGGCGGCGCGCAGATCGCCGTCGGCACGCACGCGCTGATCCAGCAGGGCGTCGACTTCGAGCGGCTCGGCCTCGCGGTGGTCGACGAGCAGCACCGCTTCGGCGTGATGCAGCGCGCCGCGCTCCGCGGCCAGTCCGACGAGGCCGAGGAGGAGGTCGTCGCCCTCGAAGCGCCCCGCAAGCCGACGCCACACCTCCTCGTCATGACCGCGACGCCGATCCCGCGCTCGCTCGCGCTCACGCTCTACGGCGACCTCGACATCTCCACCATCGACGAGATGCCACCGGGCCGCACGCCCATCGAGACGCACTGGCTCACCCCGATCGAGCGCCCGGCCGCCTTCGAGCACGTGCGCGCCGAGGTCGCCGCGGGCAGGCAGGCATTCGTGATCTGCCCTTTGGTGGAGGGCTCGGACGCCGTGGTGTCGCGCGCTGCGACCGAGGAGTACGAGCGCCTGCGCCGCGAGCAGTTCCCGGAGCTCGCGGACCGCATCGCGCTCCTGCACGGCCGCATGTCCGGCCGCGACAAGGACGCGGTCATGCAGCGCTTTGCCTCCGGCGAGGCGTCCGTGCTCGTCTCGACCGCCGTCGTCGAGGTCGGCATCGACGTGCCGAACGCGACTGTGATGGTGATCGAGGGCGCGGACCGCTTCGGGCTCTCGCAGTTGCACCAGTTCCGCGGGCGCGTCGGGCGCGGCGACCACACCTCGACGTGCTTCCTGCTCGCCGACGACCCCTCACCGGAGGCCGAGGAGCGGCTGTCGCTCGTCGCGCGCACCTCGAACGGCTTCGAGCTGGCGCAGGCCGACCTCGAGCTGCGCGGGCCGGGCGAGCTGTTCGGCACACGCCAGTCCGGCATCCCCTCGCTGCGTGTCGCCTCGCTCCTCGACGGCCGTCTCATCGAGGCGACGCGGCGGGAGGCCGAGACGCTCCTCGACGCCGACCCGGAGCTGGCGGCGTCCGACCTCGACGCCCTGCGCACGCTCGTCGAGCGCGCCGAGGCCGGCATCGTCGCCGAGGCGCACTGACGCCCCTCCGGCCCCGACGAACTTGCAGACCACCGAACGTATACTTGCCCATTGACCACGCCGACCAGCGGAGAGTGCGATGACTGAGATCGTCTACTGCCTTGAGAACCCCTCGATGCCCGACGTCGTGAAGATCGGCCGAACGCAGGACCTCGAGCAACGGCTGAAGACGCTCGACACCACGGGTGTCCCGCTGCCGTTCATCTGCGTCGCAGCGATGGAGGTCGACGACGCCGCAGAGACCGAGCAGCTGCTGCACGACGTTTTCAGCGACCAACGCGTCCGCAGTAACCGCGAGTTCTTCGAGGTCAGCCCCGAACGCGTGGCCGCAGCACTCCGTCTGACGCGCGGCCGCGACGTCACACCAATCTCCGATGCGGTGGAGGACGACGAGTCACAGGCCGCATTGGACAAGGCCCGCAAGAAGCGCGCGGCGTTCAACTTCGACATGGTGGGCATCAGCGCCGGATCTGAACTCCGATTCCACTACAGCGACATCACGAACGAAGGAGAGCCCTTCACTGCCGTCGTGGTCTCGCGTAACCGGATCTCCTTCGAGGGTGAGGACACCTCACTATCGGCCGCTGCCGGCACGATCCTGCAACGAAACGGGAGGGGTTCGTGGACTCCCCAAGGTCCCCGGTACTGGTATTTCGGCGGTGAGTCACTCGCCGAGCGACGTCGGCGGATGGAGGAGGAAGGCGCTGAGTAGCCCTCGCTCCGAACCCGGCCTCACCTCCGTCGCCGAGGCGCACTGACCGTGAGCGCGGACATCGACACGCTGCTGCGCGAGGTGGATGAGCGACTGGCGGCCGCAGCGGACCCCGCCCGAGCCGCGCACGGCGAGGGCTACCACGCCACCTCGATGCGCATCCGGGGTGTGCGCGCGCCCGCGCTGCGGGCCATCGCCGGCGACCTCGCGCGACGCCTGCGCAAGGAGCCCGAGGCGGTCACCGAGCTCGCATCGAGGCTCGTCGGGACCGGCGGCTACGACGAGCGCACGCTTGCGTACATCCTGCTGTCACGCCACCGCACTGCGTTCGCCTCGCTCGACGGCGACGCCATCGAGGCGCTCGGGGAGGGGGCGGACAACTGGGCATCGGTCGACGCCTACTGCTCGCTTGTCGCGGGCCCCGAGTGGCTGGCAGGCGCCATCGACGACGCACGCATCGACTGCTGGGCGCGCTCGCCCGACCGCTGGTGGCGCCGCGCCGCGCTCGTCTCGACGACGGCGCTCAACAAGAAGCGCGCGGGCAGCGGCGGCGACGCGCCACGGACCCTCGCGCTGTGCGAGCTGCTGATGCACGACCGCGACGACATGGTGGTGAAGGCGGTCTCATGGGCGCTGCGCACCCTCGCCCCGCGCGATCCCGACGCCGTCCGCGCGTTCCTCGACGCGCACGAGGACGCCCTCGCCCCGCTCGTCCGGCGCGAGGTGCGGCGCAAGCTGGAGACCGGCGTGAAGAATCCCCGGCGGGGCTCGTAGGCGCGGCGCCTCAGTCCCCGCCCGTCCAGGACACCACTTGCTCGGGCTCGACGGTGATGACGACGCGGCCCTCCTCGCGGAGCGCGCGGGCGAGTTCCGCGTCGTCGTCGGAGGCCGGGCCGGGATAGTCGCCGTACTTGGCGCGGAGCGTCCGCCGCAGCGCCACGAGCGAGGCGTCGTCGTCCACCACCCCGGCGCGGCCGGAGACGATGACGGTCTGGTACGTCGCCGGATCGTCGATCACGAGCGTGACGTCGGGTGCGTCGAGCAGCAGGCGGTACTTCACCGTGGCGCGGACAGTGGAGACGCGGAACGCGCCGTCGCGGTACTCGAACCACACGGGAGTGGCGTGCGGCGGCCGGCCCGGGCCTCGCGCGACACACAGGATCGCGTTCCGCGGCTCGGCCAGGAACGCGTCGAACTCGGGCGGGACACGGGTCTCGGGCATGTGGTCGGCCTCCTCGGCGCGCGAGGATGGTAGCGGCTCTCGACGCGCTGCGCCGGTATGCTGGGCGCATGTACGAAACCCAGGAGCAGGCGCCGGGCGGATGCCGCGAGGTGCTGCTGCTCACGCGCATCGCGTTCCAGATCCTGCTGCCGGCGATCCTGGCGCTGATGGGCGTCATGCTGCTGGTGCTGTTCCTCTTCTACGCACTCGCGACCCACCCGGCGCTCGCCCTCATTCCCATCGGCATTGCGGCGGCGGCGCTGTACGGCGTCTACCTGTACGACAAGCGCCGCCACCGCGATCGCGGCGACGAGCTCGACGACGACATGTTCGGCGGGATGCGGTAGCTGGCGGCGGTTATCCCAATCCGTTCGGACCGCATCCGCTCACCTACGGGCCATCCGGCCCCGGCGGGGTCGCCGCCCCGGACGCATGCAGTGTGGCGAGCGAAGGTGACGCGTCGGTAGCGAGGGTGTGACGGTTCGGGTTCGGCGTGGCGTCTAGCGGCGGCCATGCCGGGGGCGTAGCCTTGAAGCATGACTACCACGACAGCCACCATCGCCACACGGCTCGAGGCCGTCCGCGAGCGCATCGCCGCGGCCTGCGAGCGCGCGGGGCGCGACCCTGCTGAGGTCACCATCGTCGGCGTCACCAAGACGCACCCCGTCGAGGCCGTCGAGGAGGCGCTCGCCACGGGCCAGGTCGACCTCGGCGAGAACCGCGCGCAGGAGCTCGTGCCGAAGGCCGAGCAGGCCGCGGAGATGGGCCTGAAGCCGCGCTGGCACTTCATCGGGGGCCTGCAGCGCAACAAGGTGCGGCAGGTCCTGCCGCACATCGCCGTGCTGCACTCCCTGGACTCCGTGCGCCTCGCCAACGAGATCGAGAAGCGTGCGGAGCAGGGCCGTTCGCCCGACCCGGATGTGCCGCTCCCCTGCTACCTCGAGGTCAACATCGGCGGCGAGGCGTCCAAGCAGGGCGTCGAGCCCGCCGGGGTCGGCGAGTTGCTCAGCGGCGTCGCCGACCTGCGGCACGTCGAGGTGGTCGGGCTGATGACCGTCGCGCCGCAGGTCGACGACCCCGAGCGGGTGCGGCCCGTCTTCCGCGAGCTGCGCGAGCTGGCGCGGGCCCACGGCCTCGCCGAGCTCTCGATGGGCATGACCGAGGACTACGAGGTCGCCATCGAGGAGGGTGCGACGGTGGTACGGCTCGGGCGGGTCATCTTCGGCCCGCGCCGCAGCTAGCAGCACAGCGAGGGGACAGCGATGCGCATTGGCATCATCGGCGGCGGCTTCATGGGCGAGGCGTTCCTGCGCGGCATCCTCCGCGCCGAGGTCGCCTCGCCTGCCGAGGTCGCCGTCGCCGAGGTCGTCGAGGCCCGCCGCACCGAGCTCGGCGAGCACGGCGTGCGCGTGACCGACGACCCGCAGAGCGCGTGCATCGGGGCGGACCTCGTGCTGCTCGCCGTGAAGCCCGACGACGTGGCGGACGTGGCGGCGAGCATCGCCGGCGCGCTCGGCTCCGACGCCGTGCTCGTCTCGATCGCCGCGGGCGTGGCGCTGGCCGACGTCCAGCAGCACAGCGGACACCGCGCCTCGGTGCGCGTGATGCCGAACCTGCCGGCCGCCATCGGCGAGGGCGCCGCCGCCTACCTCCTCGGCGAGGCCGTCACCGCAGACCAGCGCGAGCGTGTCGAGCGGCTCCTGAGCGGTGTCGCGGGCGCGGTCGTCGAGGTACACGACGACGACGCGGTCGACCTCGCCACGGCCCTGCACGGGTCGGGCCCGGCGTACGTCTACCTCGTCATCGAGTCGATGATCGACTCAGCGGTGCGGCTGGGGATGAAGCGCCCCGAGGCGACGGACCTGGTGCTGGCGACCGTAGCGGGGTCTGCGCGCTACGCTATCGAGACCGGGCAGCACCCGGCGTCGTTGCGCAACGCCGTGACCTCGCCCGGCGGGACCACGGCCGCGGCGCTCGGCGAGCTGGAAGCAGCAGGCCTGCGGTCCGCCTTCGACGATGCGATCGAGGCGGCGTACGGGCGGGCGCAGGACCTGAGGGAGCTGGAATGACGCTGCTGGTCGAGATCATCCTGCTGTTCCTGCAGATCCTGTGGTTCGCCATCTTCGCCCGGGCGATCATCAGCTGGTTCCCCATCGACCCCAGCGGGCCCGTCGTGCGCGCGCTCGACGCGATCACGGAGCCGATCCTGGAGCCGTTGCGACGCGTCGTGCCGCGCGTGGGCATGATCGACATCACGCCGATGGTGGCGATCATCCTCATCTTCGTGATCTCGGCCGCGCTGCGCTCCAGCCTCGCGGCGGGGGTCTAGCTCCCGGCGCGTCACGCCGCAGCCCGCCGTCAGCCCACTGCCCGAGCACGTCGAGGGAGCCCGATTGGACTTCGTCGTCTTCGTCGTGATCCGCGTGATCGAGATCTACATGATCGCGATTGCTGCGCGCCGCCTGCTCACGTGGTTCGAGGTCAGGCCCGACCACGTCGCTGCGCGTGTGCTTGACACCTTCGTCGAGCCGATCGCGGGGCCGTTACGGCTCGTGGTGCCCCCGGTCGCGGGGAGGGACATCGCGCCGCTCGTTGCGATGACGTTGCTGTTGGTCGCCTGGCTCGTGCTGCGGCTCACCGTCGGCGGCGGCCTCTACAACTAGTCCCCGTCGCCCACGAGGCGGTCGAGCACCTCGGCCTCCTCCAGCCCCTCGAACTCCACGACCTTCTGCCGTGAGGCGTGGCCGGAGACGACGCTGACCGCCGACGGGCGGAGGTCGAGGCGTCGTGCAAGGAATCGTTCGAGCGATCGGTTCGCGCGGTCGCGGACCGGCGGGGCCGTGATCCGCACGCGCAGCGTCCCCTCCTCGAAGCCCACGACTTCTTCGTGGGTCGCGCGAGGGGTGACGTGGACGTTGAGACGTGTTGTCGGCATGGCTTGATCGGGCTCCTGGGTGGCTACCCCGTGACCGTCGACACGGAGTCGTCGAGCATGATGGTGATGTGGGACATGGGCGAGCCGGTGTCACCGGCGCCGTGCCAGTGGTCCTCGCCGGCGGGGATGTGGATGAAGTCGCCCGCGCTGATCACGTGCTCCTCGCCGCCCGCGCCGACCTTGCCGATGCCGGCCACGACGTAGAGCAGCTGGTCCGAGGTGTGACGGTGCAGCCGGGTGCGAGCGCCCGCCGCGAACTGCACGATGCCGAACGACATCTGGTCGCCCCGGCCGGTGTCGCCGCCCGCGATGCGACGAGCCCAGACGTGCCCACCCTCGAAGATCTCGGCGGCGCTGCTCTCGACGGTCTCACCCTCGGCTGCGCGTACGACTTCCATGTGCTGCATGCCTCCTTGTGCGGTCGGTCCACACCGCTCGCCGGCCCGCGCCTCGCCCCCGCGGGGCGGCCGAGTGCGTGTCTCCGGCGAGCGTGCGCCATCGTCGCCGAGGCGCGCTGTTCGCGCTATCCCCCGCGGTAGATCTCGGTCTCCGGGAAGAACGCGTACCAGCCGAACCAGAACGCGAGGTGGCCGCTGATGCGCCCGAGGCGCTCGCCGTTGGGGCCTATCAGCGCGTCCTCGGTCACCTCCCACGTCGCGCCCGTCGCGTCGACGACACCGCCGTCCTCGGGGCCCGGGTAGAACCGGCGCTCCCCGCGGTCGAAGGCGCGCACCTCGCCGCCCGAGGGGTACAGCACCGGCCCCACCCCGCGGCCGTAGCCGAGCGTGTCGATCGCCTGCTCGGTGACGAGCACGATCGGGCGGTCGTTGAACACGTCGTTGACCACGCGCTCCTCGGCGAGCACGTCGATGGGGTACGCCTTGCGCGCGCCGCCGAGGCGCAGGCCGTAGATGTACTCCTTGGTGTAGAGCTCGTCGTTGCGCTGCCAGACCGGGAACATCGTCTCCCCGACCGAGAAGTAGTGGCCGTAGGCCGCGCCCTGCTCGTATGGCCGCAGGAAGCCGGTGTTGATGTCGAGCACCACCGTGTTCGGGTGTCGCTCGAGCCAGTCGTGGTACGTAGAGAGCACGACCGGGAGCAGGTCGAGCCGCAGCGGCTCGCCCTCGAGGTCGAGCTTTCCGACGAGCGGGCCGAGCACGGGCTCGCCGGTGAACTGGTTCCACAGCGTGCGGGTGTTGCGGTCGTACATGAGCTTGTTGCTGCGGTAGAGGAAGCCCGAGGTGCCGAAGTTGTACGTGACGCCGTCGGGTCCCCGGTCGTCGTACGCAATCGCCGCGCCGCAGAGCGTGCAGTACGCCAGCGAGATCGGCACGCCGCCGACCTCGATGTTCGCCATCTCGTGCCAGTCGAGGATGCGCAGCGGGTAGGCATGCGCCTCGCCGTTGATGGCGATGCCGAACACCGCCTCGTCCGGCTCGAGGTACGTGACGTCCTCGGGCGCGAGCATGTTCGGGAACTCCAGCGGCGGGATCGAGTCGACCAGCACGCCGCCCCACAGGATCTCCTCGACACGGATCGCCGACGCGTGCTCGTCGGACAGGAACTCGGCGAACTGCTCGTCGATGACGGACATCAGCCGGCCCTTCCAGCCGGTGAAGCCCGGCGGCGGCTCCAGGTCCGTCGCGCCGTACCACTGCACCCAGTAGTGGCGGTTCGGCCCCACGCCCGCCTCGGTGATCGCCTCCAGCGCGTCGAAGTACTCGAGGTAGTCGAGGCCGCTCGGCAGGATGCGCGTGTCGCGCGCCCACAAGAGCTCGATGAGCACTGCCGCGAATCGCTCGTCGTCGGCGTGGACGATGCGCGCCAGGGCCAGTCGCAATGCGTCCTCGGTCGCGTCGGGGTTCGACAGCGTGTGCATCAGCTCGGCCGCCTCGTCGTCCCCGATCGGGTCGGACGACGCCTCGGGCAGCGGGTGCGGCGTCCGTGTCGGCAGCGGGATCGCCGTTGGCGTCGGCAGCGGCGTCGGCGTGGCCGTAGCCGTGGCGGTCGCGTCGGTGCTGGAGGCGGGCGTGGTCTGCGCCGCGGGCGCGGCCGTGGAGGTCGGCTGGGGATCGCCTTCCCCCGAGGTGCAGGCGGCGGCCAGCGCCGCCAGCGCCACCAGCACCGCGAGGACGGCGCGCGTGATCGATCGAGGTGTGGACAGGTACGGTCGTGGCATCGGGACTCCCGTGGCGGTGGGAACGGGCCGATCCAGCGTACCGCGTCTCGACTACAAACGTGGAGTGAGCGGCGCGAGCCCGCCCGCGCGGGACGCCTGCGCGGCTACGCCCGGGCTCCGACCCGCAGCGAGGCGAGGAGCTGCCGCGTCGAGGCGGCGATCTCCTCGACGGCGGAGTCGAAGACCTCCGCGTTGGCGCGCGAGGGGCTGCGGAAGCCGCTCACCTTGCGCACGAACTGCAGCGCGGCTGCCTCGATCTCCTCGTCGCTGGCGGGCACGGAGCCCTGGCGCAGGACCTTGATGCTGCGGCACATGGGGCAATCCTCGCAGTCGGGCGCGGCTACGCGGGGCGCACCGCAGTCACGTTGGCGCTGGTGATGCCGGGCCGCGTCTCCTCGGCGCAGTCGGCGTGCGGGTCGACGAACCCGGCGGCCTCGATGTGGCCGAGGTACTCCTCCACCGGCAGCGCGCCGGCGACGCAGCCCGCCCACGCCTCGAGGTCGGCGCGCTCCCCGGCGGGGAGGTCGGCGGTGAGCACCATGTCGGAGACGCGCAGGCGGCCGCCGGGCTTGAGCACCCGGAACGCCTCGCGGAAGACCTGCGGCTTGTCGGTCGAGAGGTTGATGACGCAGTTCGAGATGATCACGTCGAACGTCGCGTCGGCGAACGGGATGTCCTCGATCTCACCGACGCGGAACCGCACGTTCGACGCGCCGACGGCCTCGGCGTTGTGGCGCGCGAGCTGGACCATGTCCGGGGTCATGTCGAGGCCCCACACCTCGCCCTCGTCGCCGACCTGCTTCGCGGCGAGGAAGCAGTCGATGCCGCCGCCGGAGCCGAGGTCGAGCACGGCCTCGCCGGGACTCAGCTCGGCGATCGCGATCGGGTTGCCGCAGCCCGCCGCGGCGAGTTGCGCCGCATCCGGCACGTCGCTGAGCTGCGTCGAGTCGTAGAGCGCCGAGCCCCACACCCCATCGCCCTCCGTGGCGTTCTCGGAGGCGTCGACCGGCTCGCAGACGCCGTCGACGCTGCAGGCCTGCCCCTCGGGCGTGAGGAGCTGGAGCAGCTCGAGTGTCATCGGCTGGGGACCGTCGGCATCGGCCGCGCAGCACGCCTCGGCGGTCGAGGCGGCGTGCTCACCGAGCGCGGCGCGGGCGCGCGCGCCGTAGCGCTCGGTCACGGCCTGGCGGATGTCGCGTACGGGCAGGGTCTGGTCGGTCATGCGTGGGTCTCCTTCGGTCGGTCGATCATAGCGCACGCGCTCACGGCTGCTCGTTGCCGAGCAGCACGACGTCCGTGAAGAGCGCCCCTGCGCCGCCGTTGCTCACCATCGCAACCTCGGCGCCCTCGACCTGCCGGGGCCCCTCCGTGCCGCGGAGCTGCTTCGTGCCGGCGATCACCTTCTGGAGGAGCTGCGCCGTGCCGGGGTGACTGAACGACATTGTCCCGCCGTCGGTGCAGATCGGGTACTCACCGCCGACGCGGACACGTCCGTCCATGACGAACGGGCCGCCCTCGCCCTCCCCGCAGAAGCCGTACGCCTCGAACTGGCGGATCACCTCGAACGAGAACGGGTCGTAGAACTCGCATACGTCGACGTCCGCCGGGCCGAGGCCGCACGCCGCGAAGGCCTGCTCGGCCGCGAACCGCCCGACGTCGCCCGCCACGTCCCACAGCGGCGCCATGACGTACGACGGGCCCCGACGGTCGAGCCCGCCGCCGAGGATGTAGACCGGCTCCACGTCGAGGTCGCCGGCGCGCTCGACCGTGGTGAGCACGACCCCCGCGCCGCCCTCGCCGGTCATCGCGCAGTCGAGCAGCCGGAACGGGTCGGCGATCATCGGGGAGTTGAGCACGTCCTCGGGCGTGATCACGCGGTCCGAGTAGACGGCCTCCGGGTTCATCCCGCCGTGGGTGCGCACCGCCGAGGCTACCTCGGCAAGGTGCTCGGGCTTCGTGCCGTAGAGGTGCATATGGCGCTGCGCGATGAGCGCGAACTCGGCCGCCGTGTACAGCCCCCAGCACTCGACGAACTCGTTGCGCGGCCGCGTCCACGGGGCCGTCGAGGCGCGCTCCGTGTACGCCCCGGCCTGGCCGTTAGCCAGCACGACGGTGTGGCAGTAGCGGGCCGCGATCGCCGAGGCAGCTTCGAGCACGGCGGGGATACCGGTCGACTGCGTGCCCATCCACATCGGCCGGCCGCCGAACTGGTGCACCCAGTCCCGCTGGTTCTGCGAGCCGGCGCCCGTGCCGGTCGTGATGTTCAGGCCGTCGACGTCGTCGGCCTCGATGCCCGCGTCCGCGAGCGCCCCGCGCACCGCGTCGAGCGTGATGGAGAACGACGTCTCGTCCGGCAGGTGCCGGGCCTGCACGGTGTTGTACGCGCCGACGATGGCGACCTGGTGGAGGTCCAGCGTGGCCATGGCCCCTCGATGTCCCGCAATGCGAACGAGCCGGCAAGGTGCGCCGGCTCGGGCCATCGTAGCGCCCTGGCGGGCCAGTGGCCCTACTCGTGCGCGAGCAGCCGGTATCCGACCTGGCGCACCGTCTGGAGGTAGTCCGCGCCGTGCCCGAGCTTGGAGCGGATGCGCGACACCAGCACGGCGAGGCGCCGGCGATGCCCGCCGTCGGCGTCCTCCCACAGCGCCGCGGCGAGCGTCTCGTACGAGGCAACGCGCCCGTCCTCGGAAGCGATGAGGTAGAGCGCCTCGAACTCCATGAAGGTCAGCTCCGCGGTGCGCTCCCCGATGGTCACGAGGTAGCGGTCGCGGTCGATGACGAGGTCGCCGACGGCGATCCGCCGCTCCGGCAGCACCTCGGTGGTGGTCTGTGCGTTCACCGGGACACTCCCGCCGTGTGCACGTGGAGGCCGGGAGCCGGGGCCGATGCCCGCGCCCCGAGCGTGGCCCCTGGAGTCCAGTTGCACACGCTCGGGGACGCGGTCATGGCGTTCGGTTCCCGACCCTCCGCGGCTACAGGGCCGCTTCGTCGCTCTCGCCGGTGCGGATGCGGACCGCGCGGCTCACGGGGCTGACGAAGATCTTGCCGTCGCCTACCTCGCCCGTGCGCGCCGCGTCGACGATGCGCTCGATGATGGGGTCGACGTCTTCGTCGTTGACCACGAGCTCGATCTTGACCTTCGTGAGGTACTCGACCGCGAAGCTCCGGCCCCGCCACTGCTCCGTCACGCCCCGCTGCTTGCCATGGCCGCGGACCTCGGTGAGCGTCATACCGGCGTGGTCGAGCTCCTCGAGTGCGGTCTTGACGATTTCCAGCTTCTCGGGGCGGATGATCGC
>DAOULE010000075.1:0-33162 GCA_034420575.1 Dehalococcoidia bacterium | reverse complement strand
GAACTGCTGCCGGGCCGCGGCGCGGACCGCCTCGCGGTCCTCGCTCACGACGATGGGGGTATGCACGATCATCGCCGGCTTCGCACGGCCCGCGGCGTCGGCGCCCTCTTGCTGTGCGGGCGTGGCGACGTCGCGGATGTACGGCAACGGGCACATCCAGGAGATGCCGCCCTCGGTCAGCTCGCCGCTGAGGCGGAACGAGCCGGTCCGCAGCGCCGAGATCATGACCTTGACCTGCGTCGGCCCGGCGATGCGCGCGTGCGCGCTCAACTGCTCGCCGTCGAAGTCCACCTCGCCCTCGTTGAGCAGGGCCCGGAGGACCGTGACGTACTCGCGGAGGTGGCTGAGCGGCTTGTCGAACGGCAGGCCCCACGTGCCCTCGATGGCCGGTCGGTGGCTCGGCCCGACGCCGAGCTTGAGCCGGCCGGGGGCGAGCTGGTCCACGGTCATCGCGCCCTGCGCCATCGTGATCGGGTGCCGCGGGTACGTCGGGACGATCGAGGTGCCGAACGTGATCCGCTCGGCACGGTGCGCGGCCGAGGCGAAGACCGCGAACGGGTCCGGCGCCGCGCCGCCGACGGTCAGCCACGCGGTGTCGAGGCCGAGTTCGTCGGCCTGAACGATGCGTTCGATGAGCCCCGGCGCGTCGGCCGCGACGATGTGGACGCTGAGCGGGACGGCCACTGCTAGCGCCCGACGTAGTTCGGCTGGCGCTTCTCGGCGAAGGCGATCTTCGCCTCCTGCGCGTCCTCGGTGCGCTGCAGGATCGCCGTGCGGGTCTGCTCGAAGCGGTAGCCGTTGCGAAGGTCCATGTCCTCGATCACGTTGAGGTTCTCCTTCGCCAGGCGGATGCCGATCGGCATCTTCGAGGCGATCTCCTCGGCCTCGGCCATCGCCACGTCGAGCAGGTCCTCGACGGGGACGACGCGGTCCACCGCGCCCAGGCGGTACGCCTCCTGCGCGTCGAGGCGTCGCGCGGTGTAGTGCATCATCCGCACGACGTGCTGCGGGAACAGCCGCATCGCGTGGCGGGCGCCGCCGAGCAGCCCGACGTCGATCTCGGGCAGGCCGAAGACCGCACGCTCCGAGGCGATGAGGTAGTCGCACGACGCCGCGATGGCGAGCCCGGCCCCGAGGGCGGGGCCGTTGATCGCGCCGATCACCGGCACCGCGCACTCCATGATCGAGTAGAAGTTCTCGCGGCCCTCGCGCGAGCCGGTGCGCTCCGGGCGCAGGGCGCGGTCGCCGCGGGCCGCAGCCTTGATGTCGGCGCCGGCGCAGAAGACGCGGTCGCCCTGCCCGGTGAGGACCACGACTCGCGCGTCCTCGTCGGCCGTAATGGCGTCGAAGGTGCCCTGGATGTCCCACTCCGGGGACATGGCGTTGACGGGTGGGTTGTCGAAGACGACGAGCCGGACGTGGCCGTGCTCCTCGACGCGTAGCTCAGACATCAGGTGCTCCTCTCGGGCGGCCGTGGGCCGCGGTGTGCTGCTGGTCGCTATCGGCCGACGAAGACGGGGTCGCGGCGCTCGATGAAGGAGTTCACGCCCTCGATGCCGTCCTCGGTAGTGAACATGATGTTGACGAACGGGCTGGTGAGGTCCTGCACGCGCGCGAGGTCGTTCTCCTCGAGCATGTACACCATGCGCTTGATCGCGGCCATGCTGATCGGCGGGCCGCTCGCGATCTCCGTCGCCAACGCGATGGAGCGCTCCATCAGCTCGTCGCGCGGCACCACCTCGAGCACGAGGCCAAGGTCGAGCGCCTCCTGCGCGCTGATGCGCCGGCCCGTGAACATGAGCTCGAGGCCGCGCTGCGCACCGACGACCTTCGGCAGCAGGTAGCCAAGGCCGAAGTCGGCGATGATGCCGCGCTTCGTCTGGGCGACCTGGAAGACCGCGTCGTCGGCCGCGATGCGCAGGTCGGTCGCCAGCGCCAACCCGAAGCCCATGCCGACGCAGTAGCCGTTAATCGCGGCGATGATCGGCACGTCGCAGTCGCGGAGGTGGCGGATGGCGTAGTTCTCGCCGTGTGCGCGCCGCCAGGGCGGCCGCTTCGCTTCGAGGTCCGCGCCGGGGAACGTGGTCACGTCGCCGCCCGCGCAGAACGCGCGGCCTTCGCCCGACAGCACGATCGCCCGCACGTCGTACTCGCCCTCGTTGAGGCGGTCGACGAAGCCGTTGATCTCGGTCTGCATGGCCGGCGCCCAGGCATTGAGCTTCTCCGGCCGGTTTAGCTTGACGATGGCGACCTGGTCGCGCATCTCGACGCTGATTGCGTCGTAGGTCGTCTCCGTCGTCGTCATGGTCGTGGTCATGGTTCCTCCTCGAGCCCGGCGGGCTCGGCCGTACTTGCGTGTGCGCATGCTACCGCGTGCGAGGTCCAGAGGGTGAGGCCTCCTACGGCGCGGGGTCGCGTCCGGCCGCGCGGTCGCGCGTGCCACGCGCAGGGGCGTCGCCGCGCCACGGGTCGCGACCCGCGCGGCGCGCGATGGCGCGCCGGTAGGCCGGCATGATGACGAGCAGCAGCGCCCCGATCAGCCCGGCAACGCCGAAGATGCCGAAGGCGGCGCCCGCGAGGGCCGCCACGGCGCGGTGGCGCGTCCCCTCGCTGAGCATCGCGCCGCCGACGGCCATGAGCATCGAGAGGCCGAGTGCGAGCACCAGCACTTCCACGCGCCCGGCTCCTCCCCGGCGTCGGGCCTCGGCGCGCCCGGCCGGTGCAGTGTACGGCGGGCCGCCGGATCCGAGGTGAAGTGTGCTGCGCGAGCGGATGGTGCAAGATGGCAGCGTGCTGTGGATCCTGCGTACCGCCGCCGTCCTTGCGGGCCTGCTGTTCGCGGCTGCGCTCTTCTTCGCACTCTTGATGCACGCGCTCAGCACGACCCTGGCGCGCCCGGCGTTCTACCCCGAGCTGCTTGAACGCGCCGAGGTCTACGAGTTCGTCACCACCGACCTCGTCGACGCGCTCATCGAGGACTCACAGCAACTGGAGCCCGCCGACTTCGGCGAGGACTTCCAGGAGAACCCGGTCGCCGCCTCCGGCCTGACCACGCAGGAGATCGCCGACGCGCTGCGCCGCGCGATCCCGCCCGAGGAGCTCGAGGCGACCGTGGCGCCCGTCGTCGAACAGACTGCCGCGTACGTTCTGGGTGAGCGGGACGAGATCACGGTCACGCTCGACCTCGCCACGCACGTCGAAGCGAGCGTCCGCGAACTGACGGCCCTGCTCCGCGACTCCGGCGCGTACGAGCGGCTCTTGAGCGACGAGTTCGAGCCGAGGTTCGGCGAGTGGGCGGACGAGGCGCTCCCGCCGGACCGCACCGACTCCGGGTGGACGTCGTTCCTGGGTGGCGGCGAGGAACGCGCGGCCGACAGCCTGCTCCGAGTCTTCACGAGCGTCGTGACCCCCGAGTGGCTCGCCGACCAGGTCGACCATTCCGCCGAGGAGTTCACGGGATACCTCGTCGGCCGCTCCGAGGGGTTTGAGCTCCGCATCGAGCTCGACGACGCCCAGGCCGAGGCGGCTGCCGGCGAGCTCGCAGCGATCCTGCGTGACGCTGGCGCGTACGACCTCGCGCAGGAGGCGGTGATCGAGCCGGCGGTCGAGGAGCACGTCGGAGCGTCCGTCGAGCTGCCCTACGGCGTCACCGTCACGCGCGAGGAGGCGCTCGCCGCGCTGCGGGAGGCCGTCGCACCCTCATGGCTGGACCAGCAGACGGACGCGCTCGCGCGCGACGTGAGCAACTACCTGACCGGGCGCTCCGACGCGTTCACGACCGAGATCGACATCGCGTCGGTCAAGGACGCCGCCGCGGCCGCCCTCACCGGCGCCGCCCACACCACCATCGAGAGGGCCCTGGACGGCCTCCCCGCCTGCGCCACGCGCGCCGAGATCGCGGCGGCCCAGGCTGCCGGGACAGACGAGCTGCCCTCGTGCCTGCCGCCGGGGACGACCGCCAGCGAGATCGCGACCGAGGCCCGCCCGGCCGTCGCTGCCGCGATCGCGGAGTTCGTGGTCGAGCCGGTGCCGGACACCGTCGCGCTCACCGAGGCCGACCTCCGCGACGCCGTGCGCGACGACGGCGGCGACGAGGCGCTCCAGGCGCTCGACGACCTGCGCGACCTGTTCCAGGCCGGCTGGACGTACACCGACGAGGACCTGCGCGCGGACCTCACGGAAGACGACCGCGAGGCGCTGGACGATGTCCGCTCAGTGCTCACCGACGGCTACGTCATCGAGGTCGCGACGGAGGACCGGCCCGAGTGGGAAGAGTCGCTGGACGGCACGCGCATGGTGGCGGACGGGATCGGCCAGGCGCGCTGGACGGCCTTCGGGATAGCGGCGCTCCTGCTGATCGGCGTGGGCGCGCTGGGCGGCACGAGCTGGCGTGGGCGGGTGAACTGGGCCGCCGCAGCGCTGCTCGTCGCGGCCGGACTGGTCGCCCTCGTGTGGGGGCCGATGTACCAGGCCGTGTCGGACGCGGCGATCGAGGGGGCGCGCGAGGAGATCGCGGCGAACCTGGACGCCGACTTCGCGCTCACGTCAGACCTGGTGGCTGACAAGCTGCTCAATCTCGCGGTGATGGTCGTCGACGAGATCGCCGGAAGCATGGTGCGCAACAGCGTCATCCTGGCCGCTGTCGCGGTGGCAGCCCTCGCGGTGTCCCTGTCATGGGACCGCATCACCGCGCTGGGGAGCCGCGCCCGCAACTGAGTGTGGCTCCCCGCAACCGCCGGGCGGAGCATCGCCGGCGATGGCCGTGAGCGACGCCCCCCGTATCATGACGCGCCATGCTGCATCGTCCCGCCCCGGGCGCCGACGGTAACGTGACCGCCCCCGCCACGGCCGGCGGGCCGCCGCCACGCCGTCGCGCGCCTGCATGGTGGCCCCGCATCTACTACGGCTGGTACATGGCGACCGCGGGGGCGGCCAGCAACTTCCTCGTGCTGGGCATCACGGTCTTCGGCTTCGGCGTCTTCATCCCGCCGATGCGCGACGAGATGGGTTGGACGATCGCGCAGATCTCGTTCGCGTTCTCGCTGCGCAGCTTCGAGAACGGGCTGCTCGCACCGTTCACCGGCTTCATGGTCGACCGGCTCGGAGCCCGGCGGATGGCGTTCACCGGGCTGATTGCGCTGGTGATCGGGCTGCTGCTCTTCTCCCAGTCGCGCACCCTCATGGCGTTCTACATCGCCAGCCTCGTGATGGCGTTCGGGCAGAGCCTGGGTTCGTTCACCCCGTTCAGCGCGGCGCTGATGAACTGGTTCACGCGCCAGCGCGGCCGGGCGATGGGCCTGGTGTCGACGGGCAACGGCGCGGGCGGGCTCGCCGCACCCGTCATGGCCGCGATGATCGTGCTGATCGGCTGGCGCGAGACCGCGGTCGCCGCCGCGCTGCTCATCGGCGTCGTCGGCTTCCCGCTTGCAGCGACGCTGCGCGACCGGCCCGAGCCGTACGGCTACGGCCCGGACGGCGTGCCGCTCGACCAGGCCGCCCGCCAGCGCGCCGCGCGCGGCGGCCCGCCGGCACGCGCGTCGGGCATGAGCGTCGCCGAGGTGCTCCGGACGCCCGCCTTCTACCTGCTCGCGATGGCCTCGGGACTGGGTGGCGCGATCCTCGGCACCTGGATCGTGCACCAGATCCCGCACCTCGAGTCGACCGGGTTCTCGCTGCCCGCGGCCGCGTCGATCGCCGGCTTCTACGCCGTCTTCCAGATCGCGATGCGCTTCGCGCTCGGCTGGGTGGGCGACATGGTGGGCCGGCGTCCGATGTTCGTCGTGTCGTTCGTGCTCATCGGGATCGGGCTGCTGGTGTTCAGCCGGCTCAACCCCGCCCAGCTGTGGCTGATCCCCGTCTACTACCTGACGTTCGCGACCGGGCACGCAACGTTCGTGGTGATGAGCCAGACCGTGGTCGCCGACTACTTCGGGACGAGGCGCTTCGCCACCATCCGCGGGCTCTCGCACAGCACCGCGATGCCCCTCGGACTCATCGGCCCGGTGTTCGCGGGGTGGATGTTCGACCGCACCGGCAGCTACGACATCGCGTTCACGGTGCTGTCGAGTTGCGCGATCTTCGCCGCGATCTGCACCCTGCTCATCCGGCGTCCGCAGTGGAGCGACATCTCCGCCCCCTCGACGACGCCTACGCCCGCTCCCGGCCCGGTCGCCGCTGCTATGCCGGCGGGCGCGCCGGCACTGGTCCCGGCGAACGGCGGGTCACCACAGTCGACCCACCAGGGGATGGGAGAAGGCGAACCGGAAGCCCCGGTACCCTCGACCCCTGCCTACGAGCCCTCAGTCTCTTCCCACAGGTAGCGGCCCGTCGCCAGCGCGATCACCACGAACAGCGCATCGACGATCGGGAAGTAGATGATGTGCGAGGTGACGGCGTCACCCGTCTCGCTGTCCGGGTTGAGCGTCCAGATCCACCCCCAGAAGAAGAGCATCGTCAGCACGACCGCCCCGTAGAACGCGAAGCCCACCCGCACGTACTCGACCACGGAAGGCTCCTCGCCGGCCTGTGCCCGCTTGCGCATGAAGCCGACGACGAGTGCGACGAGCGTCGAGGCGGCCATGAACCAGTTGACGACCTCCCAGACGGGGTAGTCCGCACCGCCATCGTGGTAGACGGGCGTGAGGATCAGGTTGGCGAACACCGCGACCGCAGTCGCGATGAGCAGCACCGCCAGCAACCGACGCACCACTTCCATGACGCCACCTCCTCGTTGTTACGTGTTATCCCCCGCAGTGGGCCTCACGATACGCCGATGCGCATCCCGCGAGGCGCCTCCCGACCACCTCTGAACCCCTCAGCGTGGGCTGGCCCTATAGTTAACGTTCAGTGCCATCACAGGAGGCGCGCGTGAGCGTGACGCAGGAACGCCCGGGCGGTTCGGCGGCCCCGGTCGCCGCGGCGCCGCTCACGCACGGCGGCCTCAACGACCTCTCGAACGGTGCGCCGCCGGTCTCCGCGCCCACCGCGCCCTCGGCCGGCAACGGGCTCGCGCCACACGTCGAGTTGTCCCCACTCGCCGCAACCCCGACGCGGCAGCCGCGCATCTTCTACGGCTGGTGGATGGTGGGCGCGGGCTTCCTCGCCGCCTTCACCACCGCGGGCGCCCAGGGCTACATCGCCGGCTCGTTCCTCGTGCCGATGAGCGACGAGCTGGGGTGGACGCGCGCCGAGTTCCTGTACGGCCAGACCGTCGGCCAGTTCTTCATGGCCTTCGCCGGGTTCTTCGTCGGCGCGTACGTGGACCGCTACGGGGCGCGGCCGCTGATGTTCATCGGCGCGACGCTGCTCGCGGGCGCGCTGTTCGCCCTCTCCGAGGTGCAGGAGCTGTGGCAGTGGGTGATCCTGCGCGGCATCTTCAGCATGCTCGGCGCCGCCCTGCTCGGCTTCCTCGCGGTCAACGTGACGCTCTCGAAGTGGTTCGTGGAGCAGCGAGGGCGCGCGATCGGGCTCGCCTCGATCGGCGTCTCGATGGCGGGCATCGCACTCCCAGTCGTGGCGACGTGGTACGTCGACGAGTTCGGCTGGCGGGAGACGTGGCGCGTGATGGCGCTGGGTGTCGTGATCCTGGGGTACCCGGCCGCCGCCCTGATGCGCCGCACGCCGGAGGACTACGGGCTGCACCCGGACGGCAAGACCGAGAGCCAGATGGCGAGCGGCGGCGGCGCGCGGGCGATGGCGGACTTCGCCAACTCGTTCACGCGACGTCAGGCGATCCGCACACAGGCGCTCTACGTGCTGATCGTGACGTTCGGCCTCGGCAGCCTCGGGCTGATGACGATCATCGTGCTCAGCATCCCGTACCTCACCGACTCCGGCTTCAGCCGCGGCACCGCGGCGATCATGCTCTCCATCCTCGCCATCCCGGCCGGCGTCTCGAAACCCGTCTGGGGCTGGATGGCCGATGTCTGGTCGGAGCGCCTCTCGACGTCGCTGAGCTTCGTCATGAACGCCGTTGCGATGGTTGTGATCGTGCTCGCGGCGCAGACCCAGGCGACGCTCATGCTCGGGATCGGGTTCTTCGTCGTGGGGTGGGGCATCGGCGGGCAGATCCCGTTGCAGGAGACGATCTGGGCCAGCTACTTCGGAAGGCGCTACATCGGCGCGGTGCGGTCGGTCGCGATGCCGTTCACGATGCTCATCGCGGCGTCCGGTCCGATCCTCGTGGCGACATACGCGGACAACGTCGGCAACTACGACCTGGCGATGTTCGGTGTGGGCGGCGCCTGGGCTGTGGCCTCGCTACTGATCCTCGTCGCGCGGCGCCCGAGGCTTCCCGAGTCCAGCGAGGCACGCGAGACGCCCACCGCAGCCTGACCCCGCGGCCCTCGTTCTGTCAGCGCAACCTTCGGGCTATCATGGCGGCTGCCGCGCGCCAGCAACGCCCGCGTCCGGCGCCAGTCACGAAGGGAACCGACGTGTCGTACGACAACCTGACCATCGAGCGCAGCGATCACATCGCCACCATCACCATGAACCGGCCCGAGGCGCTGAACGCCCTCGACCGCGGCCTCACGCGCGACATGCACATGGCCATCGAGGAGCTTTCGGGCGAGTTCCCGGACATCCGCGTCGTCATCCTTACGGGCGCCGGGCGGGGCTTCTGCTCCGGGGCCGACGTGATGGCACAGGCGCGCGGCCTGACGCCGAGCGAGCCCGAGCCGCACGACCCGCTGAACAGCATCCCGCCGCTCGCACCCGAGCTGCAGGCGATGCCGCAACCGGTGATCGCCGCGGTCAACGGCGTGGCGGCCGGCGCGGGGTTCTCGCTCGCGATGGCGTCCGACATCCGGGTGGCGGCCGAGAGCTCCCGCTACGCGGTGATCTTCGTGAAGCGCTCGCTGGTGCCGGACACCGGCTCGTCACACTCGCTGCCGGCCGTGGTCGGTCGTGGCACAGCGATGGAGATGGCGCTCACCGGCCGCGTGTACGACTCGGCGTGGGCGTTCGAGCGCGGGCTGGTGAACTACGTCGTGCCGGACGACCAGGTCATTCCCGAGGCGCGTGCCCTGGCCTCGGAGATCGCCAACAACCCGCCGCTGTGTGTGCAGTCGATCAAGCAGCTGATGCACCGCACGGACCGGCTGGCCGAGGTGCTCCCGTACGAGCACGACGCGAACACGCCGTCGATGAACACGCACGACCGTCGCGAGGCAGTGATGTCGTTCGTGGAGAAGCGCGACCCGGTCTTCCTCGGGCGGTAGTGAGGCGCCAGGGCACGTCAACCGTGGCTCGCGAGCGGCATTGCGAGCCACGGCGCAGCTCCTTACAATCGGAGTAAGGAGCTGCATTCCTTACCGCAGGGCGACTCCATGGTGACAGCGAAGATAACCAGCAAGGGTCAGGTCACAATCCCAAAGGACGTGCGGGATCGGCTCGGCCTGCGCCCGGGCGACAAGCTCGCGTTCACCGAAGACGAAGACGGCTGGCACATCCAGAAGCAGATCGACGAGTCGCCCTTCGATAAGTGGGTCGGATATCTGGCCCACCTCGAGGGCCAGGACCCCGACGCGCTCGTCGAGGAGATGCGCGGCCCGCCGCTCGATCCTGAGTTTCGTGACTGAGTTCAGGGTGTGATCACGGCCGTCGACACCAACATCCTCCTCGACCTGCTGATTCGAGGGGCGGCACACACCGCCGAATCCCGGCTGCTCCTCACGGAGGCACGGCGAGCAGGAGCACTTGTGATCTCGGAGCCCGTCTACGCCGAGGTAGCGCCTCGCTTCGTCGACTCGGCCGGCCTCGACGGCTTCCTCGATGACACCGGCATCAGGCTTGAGTTTTCGGCCCGCTCAACGCTGCACCGGGCAGGCAGTGCGTGGCAGACGTACTCGCGACGGAGGCCGCGCATGCTTACCTGCCCCCGGTGCGGCGAGCCGCAGTCAGGCACGTGCGAGGCGTGCGGGGCGCCGCTCAGGGTCCGCCAGCACGTGCTCGCCGACTTCTTGATCGGCGCTAATGCGACCGAGCAGGCCGACCGCCTCATCACCCGCGACCGCGGCTACTACGCGACGTACTTCCCGGATCTCGAACTCGCCTGAAGCGGAGCGTCCAGCCGCTACTCGGCCTCCACCCACGCCCTGATCAGCTGGTGCGCGATGGTGAACGGAGGGGGGACGCCGAAGCCGACCTCAGGCGAGGGCCCTGCGCCCTCCCCGGCAGATGCGAGGGCGACCCGCACCCGGTCGCGGGTGAACCACTGGGCGTCGCCGATCTCCTCGTGGTCGACCGCGATCTCCTCGCTCACGGCGTCGGCGTGGCAGCCGATCATGAGTGACGACGGGAACGGCCACGGCTGAGTCGAGTGGTAGCGCACCGCGCCCACCCGCACGCCGGTCTCCTCGAACACCTCGCGACGGACCGCCTCCTCGATCGTCTCGCCCGGCTCCATGAAGCCGGCGACGCAGGTGTACATCGGCGCACGGCGCGCCGTGGGGTTGGCGAGCAGCGCGCGGTCGCCGTCGGCGACGAGCACGATGACCACGGGGTTGACGCGCGGGAAGTGCTCAGCGCTGCAAGTAGTGCAGCGGCGCATATCGCCGCCCAGCCGCGGCGCCGTCTCGCCGCCGCACATGGCGCAGAAGCCGTTGCGCGCGTGCCAGTCGAGCAGCGAGCGTGCCTGCGCGAGGATGCCTGTCTCGTCCTGCGGCAGCGCCGCGCCGGCGTCGCGCGCGGCCATGAACGCGTCGGCCTCCGCGAGCGCAGCGAGGGCCTCGGCGCCGGCAGCGCTGACGTCGACGGCGAGGTGCGGCGTGCCATCGCTGACGCCGAGGAGCACTGCTGAGCCCTCGGCGTCCGGCAGTGCGTCGCGCGTGCGCCACGCAAGCCGCGGCGGCGCCTCGCCGCCCGCGACGAGCGGGTCGAGGTCGCGGAACGCGAGGTAGCGCGCGTCGGGGTCGCCGAGGGTCGCCTCGAGCCATGCGCGGTCGCGGCGCTCGTTCGAGGAGCGGTTGAGGGGGTTGCCGGCGAAGGTGTTGAGACCGGGGGTCATGCGGCCCGCGGCTCCGAGGGCTCCGCGGTCTGCAGGAACGGGTTGGCGGTGCCGCGCGGGAGCCGCAGCAGGAAGGCGATGGGGATGCTCGCGGCGCTCAGCGCGGCAAGGAAGATCACCCCCGTGAAGTAGGTGCCCTGGAGGTCGAAGAACAGGCCCAGCACCATCGGGGCGAGGACCGCGAACGGGACCGACGTGAAGTTGGTGAGGCCCTGGATCGTGCCGAACGAGGGGAGCCCGAAGAGGCGCCCGACCAGCACGGGCCGCGAGGGGATCATCCCTCCGAAGCTGATCCCGAAGAGTGACGCGAAGATCACGATCTGCCAGTAGCTCGTCGCGTACGCGACCACCAGCAGCGACGACGCCTGGATGCCGAGCAGGAGCGCCGGCACGATCCGCAGGTCGAAGTCGCGGCGGTCCAGGAAGTCCATCAACATGCCGCCGAGCACGCGGCCGAGCAGGCTCACGAGGGTCATCACCGCCAGGCTGAAGGCGCCTGCCTCGCGGGAAAAACCGAGGCTCACCAGGTATGGGATCTGGTGCAGCATGAACCCGGAGATGCCGGTCGAGAGCACGCCGTAGATCAGTGCAAGGACCCAGAAGTTGCGGTCCTTCAGGGCCTGTCCGGAGGTCATGCCACCCTCGACCGGGCTGCCCATTGCGACGACCTCGGCGTCGCTGTCGCCGTCGGGGTTGAGGCCCTTGTCAGCGGGCTTCGATCGGATCAACATCGCGCACGGGATGCCGATGAGCAGCATCCCGAGACCCAGGATGAAGGCCGACTCGCGCCATCCGTACGAGGCCTCGAGCCAGACGACGACCACGACGAACGGCCCGCTCAGAGCCCCGCCCGAGAAGCCGATACCGAGCGCCTTGCCGCGCTGTCGGCGGAACCAGTTCACGATCGCGGTGTTGAACCCGACACCCATGGTGGAACTCATCCCGATCGAGACCAGCGAGAAGGACAGGAAGAGCATCCACAGGGCCTGCATGAAGGCGAGCGACATGATCCCCAGGCCGATCATGATCACCCCGCCGATCGCCGCCGGTCTCGCGCCGTGGCGGTCGACGAAGGCGCCGATGAGCGGGCCGACGGCGCCCCCGACGGGCTGCATGAACAGCGCGGTCAGCGAGCCGATGCTGCGGCTCCATCCGAACGTCTCGAGGATGGGGACGAAGAGCACGCCGAAGCCGTAGACGAAGGACGCACTGACGTACCAGTGGATGCCCATCATCCCGGCGATCATGTACCAGCCGTAGAAGAGCCCTCGTCGCCGAGGAGGAGCCGCCGCCGCGCCGGGAGGTCCGGTCATCGCGGGGGGCGCGGCAGGCGAGACGAGCGCGGCAGCCCTCGGCGTGAGGTCCTGCATGCCGTCGTGCGTCAGTGCGGCGAGTCTCGCCGCGGTCGCCGGATCGCGGACTGGAACGGCCACGGGCATCCCGTTTCGTACCGGCACACGGTACCAGCCGTCGGCTCCTCGCGCCCTTCGAGGCTCGGCCTCGCCCGCAGAACGGACGGCACGTCGTTCTGGGCGCAGTGCGGCAATCTCTCGGCCGTCCGCGACCTCCTCGACGGCGTCCGTGGCGAGCTGCGCGAGAACAGCGACTACACTCGGCTCGTGAGCCGAGGGGCGCGGGCCTCGGAGTACTTCGAGCCCTACTGCAAGGCGTAGCCCGCGCACCCGAGGACTGGAGCGAGGAGCCGTCGATGACCATCGAGACCGAGAGCACCATGCCCACCGACATCGCGATTGTCGACACGCTGCTCGGCATTCCGGCAGCCGACAAGACCGGCGCCTACGACTGGCTGCGGCCGCTGCTGCGCGACGCCGAGTCGCTCGGCGCGTTCGACTTCCCGGTGCAGTATCAGTACCACGCGCTGCCCGAGGTGCGGAAGGACGGCACCGTCGACGACATGATCGACTTCACCGTCGAGCAGATGGACAGGCACAGCATCTGGAAGGCGCTGCTCAACGTCAGCCTCGAGGCCGACGACCCCGGCCGGCGGGCGATGGAGCGCTACCCAGACCGCTTCTTCAGCAGTGTCAGCGTCGACCCCAACCGCGGCGTCCCGGCGCTGCGCGACCTGCAACACGCCGTCGAGGACCTCGGCGTGAAGGCGGCGAGCGTGACGCCCGCGTTCGTCGTCCCGCAGTGCCCGATCAACGACAAGCGGATGTACCCGGTCTACGCAAAGTGCGTCGAGCTCGACATCCCGATCCTCTGCACGACAGGCGTACCCGGCCCGCGTGTGCCGATGGCGCCGCAGGACGTCTCGCTCATCGACGAGGTGATGTGGTTCTTTCCGGAGCTGAAGTTCGTGATGCGCCACGGCGGCGAGCCGTGGACGTGGCTGGCCGCGAAGCTGCTGCTGAAGTGGCCGAACCTCTACTACTCGACCAGCGCGTTCGCGCCGAACCACTACCCGGACGACATCTTGCAGTTCGCGAACACGCGAGGCGCGGACAAGGTGATGTACGCGGGCTACTTCCCGGCCGGGCTCTCGCTCGACCGCATCTTCCGCGACATGCCGTACGTGCCGTTCCGCGAGCACGTCTGGCCGAAGTTCCTGCGCGAGAACGCCGTGCGCGTCTTCGGCCTCGACGAGTAGCCCTCGACGCCAACCGGGCGGCCCGCGGCCGCCCGGAGTGCTTGCGTGCGCGGCGAGTTGCTAGCGGCCCTGGAACTGAGGCTCGCGCCTCTCGAGGAACGAGTTGATGCCCTCAGCGCCGTCCTCGGTCGCGCCGAGTTGGCGGTTGTAGGCCTGGCTCAACTCCTGCACCCGCGAGAAGCCGTCCTGCTCGACGACGGTGACCATGCGCTTCGAGGCCGCGATGCCGAGCGGCGGCCCGCCCGCGATCTCCGTGGCCAGCTCGACTGCGCGCGCCTCGAGGTCGTCGATCGGTACGACCTCCAGCACGAGGCCGAGGTCGTGCGCCTCCCGCGCGTCGAGGCGGCGCGCCGTGAAGATGATCTCGAGGGCGCGCTGGCGGCCGACCTGCTCCTGCAGGAAGTAGCTGAGCCCGTACTCGGGCACGATCCCACGCTTCATCTGCGCGGCCTGGAAGATCGCGTTGTCGGCGGCGATGCGGAGGTCGCACGCGAGCGCGAGCGAGAAGCCGCCGCCCATGGCGTAGCCGTTGATCGCGCCGATGATGGGCGCGTCGCAGTCGCGCATGAAGCTGACCACCTCCTCCTCGGGGTGGCCGCGCCGCCACGGGTCGGGAAGGGCGTCCGGGTCCTTCGGCGAGAAATCGCCGCCGGCGCAGAAGGCCCGGCCGGCGCCGGTGAAGACGATGGCGCGGGTGTCGTAGGAGCCGCGCTTGAAGTCGGCGAAGTACTCGTTGAGCTGCTGGATGAGGGCCGGGTTGAGCGCGTTGAGCCGTTCGGGCCGGTTCATGCGCACCACGGCCACGCCGCCCGCGCGCGCCTCGACCTCCACCACTGACTCGACTGCCGTCGTCATCGCCCACCTCCGTCGATGTGTCGTGTTCGTGGGGTGCAGGGTACAGGGAGAAGGGCCGGGATGGGCGGGGCGTGGCCGAGCTGCAGATCGCGTCGAAGGCAGTCAGGCTCGTCTCGCACGACAGCAAGTGGCAACGGATCCAATGCCTGCGAGCGCTAGCGCGACCCCCGCCAGTAGCACCAGGGTGCCGGCTTCGTCTTCTGACTCCTCGGGGTGGGGTCCTGCCCCGGTTCCCGGAGGCTCGGGCAAGGGCAACATCGGCGTTACGGGGCCAGTGCCCGGAGGCTGGGGCCGTCCCATGACGTCCAGATCCAGGTGCTCCTCCGCCCAAGGGAGGCTCGTTACGGTGCAAAGGCCAATCTGCAGTGGCGCTCCCGAGTCTTCGCGGTAGGCGAATACGAGGTATTCCGCGCCCTCGTCGAGTTCGAAGTCACAGCTCGTACCGTCACCACCAACGTGCACCAGCTCGGTCGTACCCACCTCGCCCTTCCACACACCGGAGACCCGGAACTCCGCAAGTCCAGAGTCATCCGCCCCGGTGAGCACCGTCCCGGCGAACGCGGCATCAGCCTCACGGAGATCCCTGAAGGGATCAGGGGGGCTGCACACGCACGCAGAGACACGCACCACGCTCGCACTGGAAGCGAGACCCAGCACCACCGCGCTCACGGCCAGGCGAAGAAGCCACGTACGCATGGGCGGCAGGGTACATGCCATGCGATGGTTGATGGTGTCCGAATCGCGCTCCGGGCTGCGAAGGGCCGCCCGTGGGCGGCCCTCCAGCAGCGTGCCGTGGGCGCGGGTCCTAGCGGCCCTGCCAGACCGGCTCGCGCTTCTCGGCGAACGCTGTCGGCCCCTCGACCGCGTCCTGCGAGGAAAGCACGGTCTTGCCGACCCAGTCGTAGAGCCGGTACGAGTCGTCCATCTTCGCCAGGCGCCAGCCCTGGATCACGGCCTTCGTGCCCTGTACCGACAGCGGCGCGTTAGCCGCGATCATCTCCGCGATCTCGACCGCGCGCGGCAGCAGCCGGTCGGGCTCGACCACCTCGGTGACGAGGCCCCACGCGAGCGCCTGCTCGGGCTCGATGCGGTCGGCGGTGAGCAGCGCGTACGCGGCGGCCGAGTGGCCGATCACGCGCGGCATGTGGTGGATGGCGTACCCGGCGAGGATACCGCGCTTCGGCTCGAACAGCCCGAAGTAGGCGTTGGTCGAGCAGATGCGGATGTCGCAGTCGAGCGCGGTCTCGCAGCCACCGCCGATCGCGAGGCCGTTCACGGCCGCGATGAACGGCTTCTCGTTCTGGGAGTACGGGAAGTTGTCGACCAGCGCCCGTGCGCCGCCGCCGTCGCGGGACTCTCCCCCTTCGGCCATCTCCTTGAGGTCGCCGCCGGCCGAGAAGGCGCGGCCGGCGCCGGTGACGATGCCGACGCGCATGTTGACGTCGTTGCTGAAGTCGTCGATGGCCTCGGCGAGCTCGCGCGTGAGGTTGCCGCCCATGGCGTTCAGCCGCTCGGGGCGGTTGTAGGTGAAGATCGCGTAGAAGTCCTGCTTGTCGTAGATCAGGTCGGGCAAGGTGCTGCCTCCTCCTCGGCTCGCGCCGCCGCGCGCGTCTCGTTGCCGCGGCGGCGCGTCGCGAACGTATCGGCGTGCGGCATCGCATGGCAAGCGCACGAGGGCATCGAGGCGGTGGAGTTCGCGTCGCGGGCCCGACCTACTCGGCGAAGTCGAACAGCACGGGGGCGTGGTCCGAGGGCTTCTTGCCCTTGCGGAAGTCACGGTCGAACCCCGCCGCACGCAGCCTCGACGCGAGGTCCGGGCTGATGAGCGCAAGGTCGATGCGCAGCCCGAGGCCGCGGTGGAAGTTGCCGCCGCGGTAGTCCCACCACGTGTGCTGCACCAGGTCCGGCTCCACGACCCGGAACGCGTCGGCGAGTCCGGCGTCGAGGATCGTGCGCAGTCGGGAGCGCTCCGGCTCGCTGACGTGCGTGGCGCCCTCGAACGCCTCAGGGTCGTACACGTCCACGTCGGCGGGGGCGATGTTGAAGTCGCCCGCGATGGCGAGCGGCTGCCCCGCCAGCGCGCGGGCACGCGCGGCCATCGCGTCGAGGAACGCGAGCTTGACCTCGTACATCGGGTCATCGAGCGAGCGGCCGTTGACGACGTAGACGCTGGCGACGCGCACGCCGTTCAGCGTCGCCTCGACCCAGCGGGCCTCCTCGGGCAGCGGGTTGCCCGGCAACTCGGTCGAGACGTCGTCGAGCGACGCGTTGTCGCGGGCGAGGATGGCGACGCCGGCCCACTGCCCGGCGGAGTGGTAGCCGGCGGCGGCGAGCTCGTCGTGCGGGAACGTCTCCGGCGCGACCTTCGTCTCCTGCAGGCAGACGGCGTCGGGCGCGTGGACATCGAGGAACTCCAGCAGGCGCGGGAGCCGCGCGCGGATCGAGTTCACGTTCCAGGTGGCGAGCAGCACGACGACGTCACCCGCTGCCGCGAGCGACGTCGTGTGCGTCGTGCGCCGCTACGCGTTCCGGGCGATCAGGCCTGGAACAGGAGCTCGAAGACCCCGTAGAGCACGGCGGTCAGGACGAAGCCCGAGATGAGCACGCCCCGGATCGTGTCGTACGGCGCCTTGGACCAGTGCCCCGCCCCGTGACCGAACGGCCAGCCCAGCGCGTTGAGCTCGATGGCCCCGACGATCACCACGAAGATGATCCAGTACGACGCGAGCGCGTCGTTCGCGAGGCTCCCCGCGAAGTGGCTCGAGCCGAACAGGTGCGAGGTGCCGCCCATGAAGAGCAGCATCGGGATCGAGAACAGCGTGTTGGTGCGCGAGGCCAGCGCCGCGCGGCGCGCGGCCGCCGGAGCGGCCGGGTCCGCCTCGCCGCCCTCGGCGACCGTGACGGCCGAGCCGATGGCGACCTGCTGCGCGGGCCAGATCACGAGCCAGACGTTGCTGAACATGATGATGCCGAGGATGCCGCCCCCGGCGATCGCCGTGCCCTGCACCGTGCTGAAGTAGTCACGGGTGAGCTGCTCGTTGAAGGCGAGGATCAGGAGGCCGGTGAGCACCGTGAACATCGCGCCCCAGCGGAACCACCACAGCGCGCGCCAGGTGACGCGACGCATTGCCTCGGACCGGCCGTCGGGCGTCATCTCCGCGAAGGCGGGGACCTGCACGAAGTTGAAGTAGTAGAGCAGGCCGATCCAGGTGATGCCGGCGAGGAAGTGCGCCCATCGCGAAAGGAATCCGTAACCTTCCTGCGTAAGAATCTCCATAGTCCCCACCTTCCAAGATTGGCACTGTGGGCGGGAGCTTATCACACGGGATAGAGGCCCGTGCGGGGCGCAAGCGCCGCGTCAAGAGCGGTCGTGCACAGGGTTACAAACGGGTGTTACTCGATGACGAGCACGCCCTCCATGCCCACTTCGCGATGCCCCGCGATGGTGCACCAGAACACGATCGAGCCGGGACCGGGCGCCTTGAGCAGCAGCGTCGCCTCCTCGCCGCGGTCCAGCAGCACGTGCACGTCGTACTGCGCGGGGTCGCCGCCCGCTTCCCCGGACGCCTGGCCGGCGAACGTCTCGATGGTGAAGTCGTGCTCGATCACGCCGCGGTTGCGGAACTCGATGGCGAAGACGGAGCCGGCCGGGGCGCGCAGCTCCTCGGCGCTATACGCGATGTCGCGCATGTCGAGCTTGAGCGTGACCACGGGCGCCTCGCCGTTGAGGGTCCTCGTCGGCGCCGGGGTTGCCGTGGCCCCGCCCGTCCCGCCGCCACTCCCCCCGCCGCAGGCACCGAGCACCAAGACCAGCGCGAGCACGACTGCCGCCGACCGGAACGTCCGGGCCACACGTCGCGGCATCGCCGAGCGCCTCTCACCTCGCATGCCGGGGTTGCCCGTCCAGTGTCTGCACGGCCGGGGTTGAGCGGAAGTCAGGACACCTGGACGAACGCAGCGTTATGTCATGACTAGGCCCGGCTCGGGGCAGCGGACGGCAGCGAGGCCGCGCGCCGCCTCATCGGGCCGGCCGGATGCGCGGGGGCGGCGGCCAGTAGCGCCAGCGCACGCGCCCGACCAGCAGCGAAGGCGGGAACGCGCCGAGCGTGCGGGAGTCCGTGCTGGCGTCCGGGTTGTCACCCAGCAGCCGCGCCGCCCCTCCAGGCTCGACGGCCGCGATGCGCTTCACGAGCGTGCGCGAGCGGTCGCGCGGATCGAGCGCGACCGCGATCTCGCCCGGCTTCGGCCGGCGTCCGCGGTAGGCCGCACTGTCGACGATGACCCAGTCGCCGGGGCGAAGGGCCGGGAGCATGCTCTCGCCGGTCACCTCGTAGCGCCGGAAACGGCGCGCGACGCAGGTGCCGCCCAGCGCGACCAGCGCGCCGCAGGCTGCGAGGAAGGCGAGGCGCAGCCGCCCGCCTGATCGGCGGACCCGTGCAGGCTCCCGGGCATGTCGCGACGAGACGCTACCCCGCGAGGTAGAACGGAACGTCGTCGCGCCCCTTGGAGCCCCAGTAGATCTCGTGGACTTCCCTGATCACGTCGAGGAGTTCCTCGGCGGCGGCCACGTTGACCTCGACCTTGTTCCGGGAGCAGAGCCTGGCGGCCTTCCAGAAGACCTCCCACAGCTGCGGGTGGGTGTCCGTGTGCTCCGGCTTGAAGTAGTCCGTCCACAGCACGTTGAGCTCGTGCTTGGCGAGTTCCGCCTGCTGCTCCTTGATGGCGATGAAGCGCGCGCGCGTGTTCTCGGTGGCGAGGTCGCCGCTCTCCGGGAGTGCTTCCAGCTTGCGAGCCATCGAGGCGACGGCCTCGGCGGCGATGCGGGCGGAGGCGGGGTCGTAGACCCCGCACGGGCCGTCGCAATGCGCGGAGGCGGTGCGGCGCGGGCGGAGCAGCCCGGACAGGAGCTTCACGATTCGGGTCTCCCTTCGAGACGTCCTGGCACGTTAGCGCCCGGCGCGAGCGAGGGATCCACCATCGCCGACGCCGGGCAAGGCGCGCCTATTGTGGCGGGCGCGGCGCTTCACGCAACCGCCCGAGGTCGCGTCGATCTCTGTCATTATGGAAGCTAGCGTACGCGGCGTTGACGTCGCGGTGCGTGTGTTATGGTGTATGGGGGCCGCAACACCCCACGAGGTCGGCCGGACGAGTGGCGCCGGCCGACCTCGTGTTCTTTCCATAGCGATACCGGCGGCACACCCCTCGGAACTGGCGCGTCTGCGCGCGCCTGCGACCTGTTGGGCATGCATCCGTCCGAGCACCCCTCGGCGCGCACCGGGACGCGAGCCCTAGCTCCCGGGTTCAACGACGGTGAGGAATGGGAAGCGCCGGAACCCGGAGTCCATCGTGCAGATCCGGCTGATGCCGTGCTCCCGCATCAGGACAACTGTGTGGAGATCATGCATGCCGTTTGCCCGTGTGTCGGGGAACTCGGCGAGCGTCTGAGCGAGCACGTCCACGTGACGCTGAGTCGCGACGAGGAGTGCCATCCCCGGCGAGGTGAGCAGGCCGCCGAGAAAGGTCCGGGCCTGGCTGCTCGTCCACGGCGAGCGCAACGTGTTGGGGTGGGTGCTCACCCGCAGAAACTCGTAGCAGACGTTCCACGTGAGGTATGAGGGCGAGGGATCGAGCCGCGCCTGCTCGAGGGCTTGACGGGAAGCATCGTGGAACGGCGAGTCCTCATTGGCGGCGTAGACCAATACGTTCGTATCGAAGGCGAGCAGCCCTAGCCCCCTGTCCCTGAGTGGGGCTCATCCGCCTCCATCGCCTCATAGAGCGCGTCGCGGTCAGAGATATCAACCAGCTCTTCTCCGCCGTGCCAACTCGGGAGCGGTGGCAACTCCCGGCTGCGCTCAGCTTCGGCGTCTGAGTCGAGGATCAGGCGCAGCCCGGCCTCGACGAGTGCCGACATGGTCGTATCTCGCCGTGCCGCCTCTTCCTTGAGCCGCCGCATCACGGTGTCGTCGATGTTGAGCGTCGTCTTCATATGGGAAACCATACCGCGTGCGGGGGCTCCGTCACAACTCGGCCGCTATGGCCCTCGCACCGAGTCCACGAACCGGGGCCGCACGGGCCCTCGACGAACTCGGGCGCCCGCGCGACTTATGTCCGGGAGTGGTCCGCCCTCCGGCTCGCGCCACTCCCGGAGGTGGGAGCGCTGGTCCTTTCGTGGACGGCCGCCGGGTACAACCAGCGAGCCTCGGGATCGCGGGGGATCCCGAGGCTCGTAGTGCTTGCCGGAGAGACCACAGTCCGTGCGGCGCTCTCGAGTCGCGCGTACCGAAGTCCGCGACGACTCATCGCGCCACGCGGGCTGCGCCGGACGAGGGGCTAGCCCTCGTCCGGGTGCAGCTCGTCGAGGATGACGCCGGGGCTCGCCGGCAGGTGGTTCATGCGCACACCCACCGCGTCCTTGATGGCGTTCGCGACCGCGGCGAGCGGCGGGATGATCGGCACCTCGCCCACCCCGCGCACGCCGTACGGGTGACCGGGGTTCTCCTTCTCGACGAGGATGCAGTCGATCATCGGCAGGTCGAGCGCCGTCGGCATGCGGTAGTCGAGCAGGCTCGAGTTCTCCATCCGGCCGGTGTCGTCGAAGACGTACTCCTCGGTCAGCGCCATGCCGATGCCCTGGGCCACGCCGCCCTGGATCTGGCTCTCGACGTAGGACGGGTGCACTGCCGTGCCGACGTCCTGCACCGCCGTGTACCGGAGGATCTCGACCTTGCCGGTCTCCGGGTCCACCTCGACGTCGACGATGTTGCCGGCGAACGCGGGGCCGACGGTCGTCGGCTTGGCGCTCGCCTTGCCCTGCACCAGGCCGCCGGTCGCGGACAGCTGCGCGGCGATCTCCTTGAAGGTGAAGCTGCGCTCGTTGCCGTCCTCGTCGGCGGGGCCGCGGATGACGGCGTCGTCGCCGTAGGTGACGTCGTCCCGGTCGACCTCCCAGATCATCGCCGCCCGCTCCTCGAGCTGGGAGCGGATGTCGAGCGCGGCGTCGTGCACGGCCCAGCCCGTGGCGAAGGTCGTGCGGCTGCCGCCGGTCGTCCCGGTCCAGCCGATGGAGTCGGTGTCGACGATGGCCGGCTTCACGTCCTCGTACGGGATGCCCAGCGACTCGGCGTGGGTCATCGCCATCGAGGCGCGCTGGCCGCCGATGTCGACGGAGCCGATCACGAGGCTCACGGTGCCGTCGGCGTTGACGTTCGCGTAGGCCGCGGACTCGTTGCCGCCGTTGAACCAGAAGCCCATCGCCACGCCGCGGCCGCGGTTCTCACCCTGCAGCTCGGAGCGGTAGTGGTCGCTCTGCTTGATGGCCTCGATGACCTCCTCGTTGCCCACGACGCCGAAGGCGGCGCCGTCGACGCGGCGCGTGCCCTCCTTCGAGGCGTTCATGGCGCGCAGGTCCATCGGGTCCATCTCCAGCCGCTCGGCGAGCTGGTCGATGAGCGACTCGACCGCGAACTCGGACGCAGGAGCGCCGGGTGCGCGGTAGGCGGCGACCTGCGGCTTGTTGAGCACGACGTCCCAGGCCTCGACGTGCTGGTTCGGCACGTCGTAGGGGCCGAACGCGCAGCGCGCGCCGGCGACGTACGGGGAGCCGGGGTAGGCGCCAGCCTCGTAGGCGAAGCTGCCGTCGAGGGCCGTGATGGTGCCGTCCGCCTTCGCGGCGATGCGGGCACGCGAGTACGTGCCGGAGGTGGGGCCTGAGGCCTCCATCACCTCGGTGCGGGTCATGTTGACCTTGACCGGGCGGCGCAGCTTCTGCGAGAGCAGCGCGGCGACCGGCTCCAGGTAGAGCTTGGTCTTGCCGCCGAAGCCGCCGCCGATCTCGGTCGGGATGACCTTGATGCGCGACACGGGCAGCTCGAGCATCTCGGCAAGCAGGTCGCGGATGCCGAAGGCGCCCTGTGTCGTCGTCCAGACGATCAGCTCGCCGTCGCGGTTCCACAGCGCCGTCGAGACGTGCGGTTCGATGTAGCCCTGGTGGGCCATGGTCGTGCTGAACTCACCCTCGACGACCACGTCGGCCTCGGCGAAGGCAGCGTCGACGTCACCGATGGAGAGCTCGACGTGCTTCGCGACGTTGGTGGGGCGGTCCATGGTGGTCTCGCCGGCCGCGCCCATGACCGCGGTGATCAGCTCCTCGGTGCGCATGTCGTCGTGCAGCACCGGGGCCGCCTCGGTCATTGCCTCCTGCACGTCGAGCACCGGGGGCAGCTCGTCGTACTCGACCTCGATGAGGTCGAGGGCGTCCTCGGCGATGTGCTGGTCCGTGGCGGCGACGGCCGCGACGGGGTGGCCCCGGTAGAGCACCTTGTCGATGGCGATCATGGCGCCGCGGATCCACTTCAACGGCGTCAGCCCGCGGATCGTCGGGATGACGCGCTCACCGGGGTCCGGCAGGTCCTTGCCGGTCACCACCGCGAGCACGCCCGGGAGCGCCTCGGCCTTCGAGGTGTCGATGCTCTTGATGTAGCCGTGCGCGATGGGGCTGCGCAGCATGCGCCCATACGCCATGCGCGGGAACTTGACGTCCGCGCCGTACTCGGCGCGACCCGTCACCTTGTCTGCGCCGTCGGGGCGAACGGGGCGTGTGCCGATGACCTTGTACGGCCTATCCGTAGCGACCATGCCGGTGCACTCCTTCGTGTGTGCTTCGATGCGTTCGCGGCATTGTAGCGGAAACGCCGCCTACCGCCGTGTCGCGCTCCTTAATCAGAGACAGAACTCCCCGCGGGCAGCACCCACACCACGAGCGCCGAGGGGTGCTCGGCATCGTGCAGCACCTGCTGCACCGCCGGCCGCGTCTCGACCGCGCTCCACGCCGGCTCGCCCGTGTTCGGGTTCAGGTCGAAGCGCGGGTAGTTCGAGCTCGACACCTCGACGCGCAGGCGGTGCCCGGCCGCGAAGCGGTGCGCGATGCTCGACAGCTCGACCTCGTAGCGGGTGGGCTCGCCCGGCGTGACGGGCGAGGGCTCGGAGAGGGAGTCGCGGAAGCTCGCGCGCCGGATGCCGTCGCACAGCCCCATCGCCGTCCCGTCCGGGTGCACGTCGACGAGCTTCGCGGTCCAGTCCGTGTCGGGCGCGTCGGTCACCGCCCACAGCGTGACGACCACCGGGCCGGCCACGTCGAGGGGCTCCGTGAGCACCTCGCCCGTGTAGCACAGCACGTCGTCGCGCATCTCGACCGTGCGCTGGTCGCGCGGGCCGGGCTGGCCGACGGGGAGCTGGAGCAGGCAGCCGCCCTCGGTGGGCACGGGGCGCGCGGGGTCATAGACGTAGCGGTCGGGAGCCTCGCCGGCATCGGGAGCGGCCTCGGTGAGCGCGCCGTCGCCGCGCGAGCTGTTCGCGGCGCCGCCCGAGCGCAGGTGCAGGCGCAGCTCGCGCGCCTCCGGAGGCGGCCACGCCTCGGCGTCGCGCCACTCGTTGGCGCCCATCAGGAAGTAGCGCACGGCCGGGTCGTGCGCGGGCGCGTCGACGCCCATGAGGTGCTGGTCGAAGAAGCGCTTGTACGCCTCGACCACGCCGGAGAAGAGCGCGGGGCCCGTCGGGCCGAAGTCCATCTCGCCGTGGTAACGCTCGTACGCCGTGTGCGACCACGGCCCCATCCACAGGCGCTGCGGCGTCTTGCCGAGCGCGTGGAGCCCGACGAAGTTGCGGATCGTCCCGATCGCGAAGAGGTCGAACCACCCGCCGACGTGCATGACGGGCACGTCGAAGTCCGCGTAGTCGCGCGAGAGCCGCAGGCCGTCCCAGAAGTCGTCGAGGGTGTCATGCTCCAGCCACTCGGCCCACCACGGCGCGACGCCGGACGCGGAGAGCCCGGGCATCTCGACGAGCGGGCGGTGCGCCATCGCAGCGCCGGGGTCGGCGGCCGCCGCCAGCAGCTCCGCGCGGGCCTCGTCGCTGAAGCCGTGGTCGGCGCGCAGCAGCTGGGCAGCGGCGAGGCCGATGCCCCACGAGGCGCTGAAGCCGAGCTGGAACGCGCCGCCGTAGTGCGTCCAGTCGTCGTAGTAGTCGCTCGCGGTGATGATCGAGGCGGCGCAGCGCAGCGAGGGCGGACGCTCGCGCGTCGCCAGCATGGTGGTCGCGCCGAAGTAGGAGGCGCCGAAGATGCCGACGTCGCCGTTGCAGAAGTCCTGCGCGGCGAGCCACTCGACGGTGTCGTAGCCGTCGGCACCCTCATGCACGAACGGGTGGAACTCGCCCTGCGAAGAGAAGCGCCCGCGCGTGTCGGTGACGAGCACGGCGTAGCCGCCCTCGGCGAGCTTGAGCGGGAGCGGCATGGAGCGCAGGCCGCCGAAGCCCTCCTTGTCGTACGGCGTGCGGCTGACGATGCCCGGCGCCGGCGCGCCGTCGGCGGGCCGGTAGAGGTCGCCGTAGGTCTCGACGCCGTCGCGCATCGGTACGGTCACGTGCTTCTCGACGAGTACGTTGGCGGGCGCCATCGCGGTCTCCGTTCGGTCGTGCTGCCCGGGGTGGCGCGGGGAGCATAGCGCGCGGCCGGGGCGTCGCGGGGGTCTCGGGTTGCCGGGCGCCGATTGATGGGCGCCCGATTGATGGGCGGCTGTGCGCTGGGGTAGCGTGCGCGCAGACAGCACCGAAGGAGCGTCGAGATGGCCTACGAAGCAGAGTTCGTCAACTACACCGTGGAGGGCCACGTCGCGACGATCGCGATGAACCGCCCGGAGCGGCTCAACGCCTACGGCTCGCAGATGCGCGAGGACATGACCGGCGCGTGGGCGGAGGCCGTGGCCGACGACAACGTGCGCGTCATCATCCTCACCGGCGAGGGCCGCATCTTCTGCGCCGGCCGCGACATCCGCGAGCAGGCCGAGCGAGGCAGCACCCTCCCGCCCCCGCCCTCGGCTGCCGCCGCGAGCCTCAACTACTTCGGCGTGCCGGACACCGACAAGCCGATCATCGCCGCGGTGCGCGGCGGCGCGTGGGGCCAGGGCTGGTTCCTGGCCTGCGGCTCCGACATCGTGATCTCGGCCGACGACGCGCGGTTCGCGATGTCCGAGGTGCCGACGGGGATCATCGGCCCGGCGTTCATCCCGCTGAAGATGAACATCCCGTGGCTCGTCGGCTCCGAGATCGTGCTGCGCGGCCACCAGATCTCCGCGCAGCAGGCCTACGACGCCGGGCTGCTCAACCACGTGGTGCCGAGCGACCAGGTGATGACGCTCGCACGCGAGATCGCGCAGGAGATCGCCGCGCTGCCGCCCCGCCACGTGCAGGTCACGAAGCGCCAGCTCGCCATGGCGCGGCCGGAGCCCTCGTACTACCAGTCCGAGGTCGCGTTCGCTCGAGGCCGCGACGAGCTCATGGCGCTGGACGACACGCGCGAGGCGGCGCAGGCCTTCGCCGAGAAGCGCACGCCGGTCTTCCACGGCCGGTAGCGCGGGCCGGGCCGTGACCGCCCCGGGCACGGCGGGGCCGCTGCGCCGCCTCGCCCGCCGCTGGCTCCCCCGCCGCCTCCGCGCCGAGGTCGCCATCGCGCGTCGCCACCTCCGCGACCGCCGCTCCGGCGAGGCGTTCGCGACACGCCGGGGTGAGCCCTCGGCGTTCCCGCACGCGTTCGAGGGCTACGCGCTGCCGGTCGTGATCTACCCGGGGCAGGAGCACGTCGCCGCGGGCAAGCTGCACAACCAGCGGCTGATGGAGGCCGCGCTCGACGGCGTGCGCGTCGAGCCCGGCGAGGTGCTCTCGCTGTGGCGTTGCACCGGCCGGCCGAGCGCGCGCCGCGGCTACATGGCCGGCGCGGCCATCGTCGCCGGCGAGCTCGTCACCGAGGACGGCGGCGGCACGTGCCAGGTCTCGACCGTGCTCTACAACGCCGGGCTGCTCGCCGGCCTCGAGGTCGTCGAGCGCCACGCCCACTCGGCCGACGTCTACGGCGAGGCGCGCTACTTCGAGGCGGGGCGCGACGCGACCATCGAGTACGGCGTGCTCGACCTGCGCTTCCGCAACCCCTACCCGTTCGCGGTGCTGCTCGAGCTCACCACCGACGACGACCGCGTCGCCGCCGTCTTCCGCGCGCCCGTCGCCGACCTCCCGGCCGTTGCGATCGAGGTCGAGCAGCCGCCGCCCCAGGCCTCGACGTGGAGCGCGCGCACGCTGCGCACGGTCACCCCGCCCGGCGGCGAGCCGCGCCGCGACGACCTCGGGTGGTCGGTCTACCGGATTCCCGACGCGCCCCTTGCGCAGGCCGCCCGCGCCTGACGCTGGCCGCTGGCGGGCAGCCCGCTAGAATCGGGCATTGTGCCGCCCGTGCGGCGCGCCAACCCAACTCGCACGGCGACGAGGAACCAGCGGGATCCCCGCATCGAGGAACACAGCATGACCGACGTGACCGCGCACGAGCACCCGCTGGAGCCAATCTTCCACCCGCGCTCGATCGCCATCGCGGGGGTGCCGCGTGACAACAGCGGGCGGCGCCGCAGCGGCTTCCTCGCCTCGCTCATGGACCACGGCTACCACGAGTCGCGCCCGCTCTACCCCGTCAACCCCAACGCCGACACCATCGCCGGGCTCCCCGCCTACGCCTCCGTGCGCGACATCGAGGGGCCCGTCGACCACGTCATCTCCTCGGTCCCGGCTTCGATCGCGCCGCAGCTGGTCGAGGACTCGATCGCGAAGGGCGTGCGCTCGATCCACTTCTACACCGCCGGCTTCGCCGAGATCGGCGACCCGGAGCTCGTCCGCCAGCAAAGCGAGATCATCGGCCGCGCCACCGCCGCCGGCATCCGCGTCTTCGGCCCGAACTGCATGGGCCTCTACGTCCCCGGCGAGCGCATCACCTTCCAGGGCGACTTCCCGACCGAGCCCGGCAACGTCATGGTGATCTCGCAGTCCGGCGGCAACTCGATGGACATCGTCCACGGGCTGGCCCGCCGCGGCGTGCGCTTCTCGCGCGGCGTCTCCTTCGGCAACGGCGAGGACGTCGACGCCGCCGACCTCTTCGACTACGCCGCCTCAGACCCGGAGAGCGAGTACGTGGTCGCCTACCTCGAGAGCTCGGCGCGCGGCCGCGCCACGTTCGAGGCGCTGCGGCGCTGCGCCCGCGCGAAGCCGACGATCGTGCTCAAGGGCGGCATGACGGACGCCGGCGGGCGCGCCGCCAACTCCCACACCGGCTCGCTGGCCGGTTCGCGCGAGGTCTTCGAGGCAATGTGCCGCCAGGCCGGCGCGGTCCTCGCCGAGTCGATGGAGGAGCTGCACGACCTGCTGATCGGCGTCACCACCAACACCCGCCTCGTGCGCGGCGGCCGCGCGCTGCTGCTCGGCGGCGGGGGCGGCTTCTCCGTGCTCGCCGCCGACGCCATCGCGAAGGCCGGCCTGGACCTGCCGCCCCTGGACGAGGAGACGACGGCGCGGCTGCGCGAGCTCATGCCGGTGGCGGGCAACTCGATCCGCAACCCCGTCGACGCCTCGCACCTCGGCGACGACCGCGCGGGCGCGTACCGCACGCTGCTGGAGATCGGCGCGCACGCGCGCGACCTCGACGTCCTGCTCGTGATGGCCGGCGGCCCGCCCGACTTCGCGCCGCTCTCGCAGGAGGAGCAGCAGGACCCGGACTTCGCCCGCGAGCGCGCCGAGCGCCGCCGCCGCCGCGACCGCCAGGCGATCGAGCAGCTGATCGAGCTCCAGGAGGCGAGCCACCACCCGGTCGTCGCGCTCAGGCGCGCCCGTACGGGCTCCTCGGAGCAGATCGACGACGACGTGCTCGCCGACGCCTACGCGCACGGCCTCGGCGTCTTCCCCACCGTCGAGCGCGCCGCCCGCGCGGTCGCGAAGCTGCTGGCGTGGCGGGAGCAGCGCGAAGGCCTGCCGGAGCTGTTCTGAGGCGGAGGCGCGTCGCCGCTAGGGCGAAGAGCTGCGCGAGCGGAACGCGAAGAAGCCGAACACCGCCAGGGCGGCCACACCCGCCAGCACGATGATGAATCCGACGTCCATCCCGCCGCCGGAGCCGGGCTGGCTCACCGCGCTGAGCGTGCGCGGCTCGGTGCTGGTCCAGTCGATCTCCCAGACCAGCATGCCGCCCTCGACGCGGTCGGCGTTATGTTCGGTCACCTCGCCGGGCAGCGCGACGCGCACGCGGAAGTAGGCCTCCTCGCCGAGCGCGCCGGCGAGGTCCATCTCGCCGCCGTCGCCGGTGAGCTCCTCGCCGGACGGGATGGCCATCGTGAACCGCCAGCCCTCTCCCTCGCGCACGAACGAAAGCTCGTCGGTGGAATCCGCCGCCGCGTCCACGCCCCCCATGAACTCCGCGGCGCGGGTCATGTCGGGGACGGAGACGGTGACGAGCTGCCCGACGAACCCGTCGTCCTCGTACGCCTCGACGACCGCGCCGGCCGGCAGGTCGGCTGCGTCGCCGAGGATGTCGTCGGCGGACTCGCCGGAGAGCGCCAGCAGCGTCTCGTCGACCGCGAAGAGGGTGCTGACCACGCCCGAGCCGTCGTCGTGCACGGTGAACGTCAGCTGCACGCGGAGGCAGCCGGTGAGGGCGAGGGCCAGCGCCGCGAGCAGCAGCGCGGACCATCGCGAGCGTGCCCGGAATACGCACGTCATGACGACACTATAGGGCGTCTGCGCTCTCCGCGCCGCCCAAAGCTCCGCCGCGCCCGGTCGCTGCTCAGCCGCAGCAGCGTCGGGCGGCCGTGCGGGCCGGTTTACCGGCTGTCGGAGTCGGCGCGGCCGCACAGCGGCAGGCCGCCCGTCCGCAGCAGGTGCGTGTCGTTCCTGTCGATGTCGAGAAACTCGGGCGGCACGCACCCATGCAGCTCGTTGCCCGCCAGGCGCAGCACGTCGAGATGCTCAAGCCGGACCGGCCAGCCCGGCACCGGCCCGGTCAGGCGGTTCCCGGAGAGGTCCAGGTACCGTAGCCGATCGAGGCTTCCCAGCTCGTCGGGTATCGGACCGCTCAGCCGGTTGTCCTGCAGGCCCAGCCCCTCCAGGGATACGAGCCCGCCCAGCCACGCCGGGACCGCCCCCGTCAGCTTGTTCCCGCCCAAGATCAGCGTGCGGAGGTCCGTGAGCCGGGCCAGCTCCGGGGGGATCGGCCCGCTCAGCCGGTTGTCGGTCAGGCCGAGCCGGGTCAGCCGCGACAGGTCGCCCAGCCAGCCCGGGACCGGCCCGCTCAGGTGGTTGCCGTTGAGCTCCAGGTAGCTGAGGCGCCCGAGCTCGGCGAGCACGGGCGGCACGGGCCCGCCGAGCTCGTTCCGCGAGACGTCGAGGGCGCCCAGGCTCTGCAGGCCCCCAAGCTCGGCGGGTAGCGACCCGCTGAGCCGGTTGTCCTCCAGCCGCAGCCCTTCCAGGCGACTCAGTTGCCCGAGCTCGGGGGGCACCTCCCCGGCGAGCGCGTTGTCGTTCAGGATCAGGCTCTTCAGGGCGGAGAGGCGCCCGAGCTCCGGCGGGATCGGGCCGCTCAGCCGGTTCTCCTGGAGATAGAGGTGCTCCAGGCTGGAGAGGGCGCCCAGCGCGGGCGGGATGGCGCCGCTCAACTCATTCGCATCGAGGATCGCTTCGGTGAGGCTGGTCAGCCTGCCGAGCTCCGGCGGTATCGCGCCGCTCAGCCTGTTGACCCGCAGGTTGAGGACACGCAGCTCCCGGAGGTCCCCGAGTTCCGGCGGGATCGGACCGTGGTGCCCGTTCCACGTGAGGTTCAGCTCGTTGAGTTGATGGAGTCTCGCCAGCTCTCGCGGGATCGTCCCGCGCAGGTCGTTCAGCCCCAGGTTCAGGTACCTGAGGCTGGCGGCGCACCCGAGTTCCGGCGGGATCCCCCCGGTGAGCCTGTTGAACTCCAGGTTCAGCGACTCCAGGCGTACCAGCCTGCCCAGTTCGGGCGGGATGGGCCCCGGCAAGTGGTTGAACCCGAGGTCCAACGTCGCCAGGCCGCGCATGTCCGCCAGCCCGGGTGGAACCGTGCCGCGCAGTCCGTTGTCGCGCAGATCGAGCGCCGTGACCCGGCCGCCCGCATCCGTCGAGACCCCAAACCACTCACCCAGCGGGCGGTCTGTCAGCCAGTGGCTGCTGTCCTTCCACGCGGCGCCGTCGGTCGCGCGGTACAGCGCCGCGAGCGCCTCACGGTCCGTCCCGGCCGGCTCGAGTGTCAACGCCGAGCTTGCCAGCCAGCCGCCGGCCGCGGCGTCCGGCCGCACGAACCGCGCGGCCGGGAGCCGTCGCGGGCCCCACTGGTCCCCGGGCGGGCGCTGCTGCAGGGCGAACTCGGCGCGTCCGTCCGCCAGCCGGCGCCCATGGAGGCGCACCTCCGCGGTGGTCCACAGGCTGCGGTACACCCAGCACGCCTCGGACTCGCTCGCCGGCCACTCGACCGTGAGCGGCGTCGTGGCATACCAGCGCCCGACGACCGCATCCCGGGGGAGGAACCGCCTGGACGGCAGCGCGTGCGCGCCCCACCTCCCCTCCGGGCCGCGCTGCTGCAACGCGACCTCGACGCGCCCGTCCGGGGCGGGGCGGGCGACCAGCCGGACGGCGGACGCCGCGTGCTGGTCCGCGGCGGCCTCCGGGGGACTCCCACCCAGTGCCAGGAGCACCGCCAGCACGCCCACGGCCACTCGCCAGCGCGCCCCCGCCCCCACGCGGCGGACGCCACGCGCGGCCACGCTCAGCGCCGCCCGAAGCTGCGCCGCACCTGGTCACTGCTCAGCCGCAGCAGCGTCGGCCGGCCGTGCGGGCACGTCTGCGGATGCTCGCACGCCTCGAGCTGCAGCAGCAGCTCGCGCTGCTGCTCCAGGGCCAGGCGGTCGCCGGCGCGCACCGACGAGCGGCACGCGACGCTCGCCGCGGCGCGCTCCGGTCCCGACAGCCGCTCGTCCGCCTCCATGCGGTCCAGCAGGTCGCGCAGCGCCTGCGCGGGGTCGCCTCCCGCCAGCGACGCCGGCACCGCGCGCACGATCAGCGCCGCCCCGTCGGTCGCCTCCAGTTCGAAGCCGAGCGCGGCCAGCGCCTCCGCCTCCGCTTCCGCCAGCGCGGCCTGGGCCGCACCGAGGGTCGCCAGCACCGCCTCCAGCAGCGGCTGCGAGGCGACCTCGCCGCGCGCCCGCTCGGCCAGCACCTGCTCGTAGCGCACGCGCTCGTGCGCGGCGTGCTGGTCCACCAGGTAGAGCCCGTCGGGCGCCTCGGCCACCAGGAACGCCTCGTCGAACTGCCCGAGCGGGCGCAGCGCCGGCAGCCGCTCGGCTAGCGGCAGCGCGGCGTCCGCCCGCGCCTCGGGCGTCGCCGGACCCCAGCGCGACGCACCGTGGAGGGCCGGCCCCACCAGCGGCGAAGCCGGCTGCGCGGACGCGAGCACCGCGCGCGCCTCCGCCTGGGCGCCCGCGGGGGCGGACGGCGCGAGCACCGGCGGCGCGAACGCGGGCGCCGCAGCGCCGGCCAGCGCGCCCCGCACCGCGGCCGTCACGGCCGAGGCCACCGCGCGCGGTTCGCGGAAGCGCACCTCCGCCTTCGCCGGGTGCACGTTGACGTCGACCGCCTGTGGGTCCACCTCGACCCGCACGAGCCCGACCGGGTGGCGCGCCCCCGGCAGCAGCCCCTCGTAGGCGCGCTCGACGGCAAACGCCAGCTGGCGGTCGCTCACCGCGCGCCCGTTCACCACCACGTGCAGCCCCGTGCGGTTGCCGCGGTGGCGCTCCGGCGGCCCCACCAGCCCGCGTATCTCGATCACGCCGTGCTCGCCCGCGGCCTCGTGTCCGAACGCGATCAGCGACGCGGCAAGGTCGTCGTCGTAGACCGCCGCCCACGCGGCGCGCTCGCCGCCCGTGCCCGGCGAGGCGAGCAGCACGCGGCCCTCGCTCTCCAGCCGGAACGCCACCGCGGGCCGCGCCAGCGCGTAGTCGCTCACCACCTGCGCCACCGCGCGCGCCTCCGCGCGGGCGCTGCGCAGGAAGCGCCGCCTAGCCGGCAGCGCCCCGAACAGCGCGCGCACCTCGAACGTGGTGCCCGGCGCGGCCGCCGCCGAGCCCTGCGGCAGCGGACGGCCGTCCGCGAAGCGCGCCACCGCCGCCGCGGCCTCCCCCGCCACGCGCGTCGTGCAGGTCACGTCGGCCGCCGCGGCGATCGCCGCCAGCGCCTCCCCGCGGAATCCGAGCGTGCGCACCGCGAACAGCTCCTCGGCGGCCCGCAGCTTCGACGTCGCGTGCCGCTCGAAGGCGTCGGCCAGCTGCCCCGGCTCGATCCCCCGCCCGTCGTCGCGCACGCGGATGCGGTCAGCGCCCCCGCCCTCGATCGCCACCTCGACGCGCCCCGCGGCGGCGTCGAGCGCGTTCTCGACCAGCTCCTTCACCACCGACGCCGGACGCTCGATCACCTCGCCCGCCGCGATCCGCGCCGCCACCTCCGGCGGCAGCACGCGGATGCGCGGTGCGTCGCGGGTGGCGGCGTCAGCCGAGTCTCCCCGCGTCGGCGACAACTCCGCGGTCGTCACGCTCAGCCCTCGCGCCCGAGCCCGCGCCGCGCCTCCGCGCGCAGCTCGTAGAGCCGCTGCAGCGCCTCCAGCGGGCTCAGCTCGTCGGGCTCCAGCGCGGCGACGGCCTCCGCCAGCGCGCGCTCGGCGGGCGCGGCCGTCACCGGCAGCGCGAGCTGCGCCGGCGCGGCGGCGGCGCCGTCCTCCCACGCCGCGGCGCCCTCGGCGCCGCCTCCGGCCTCCAGCTGCGCCAGCAGC
>DAOULE010000074.1:0-8857 GCA_034420575.1 Dehalococcoidia bacterium | reverse complement strand
GTTGAAGGGATCGAAGATGGGATCGCCGGGCGGGATGGCCATGCGCACCGTCTCTGCCGGGTCGGCCAGCGGGGTCAGGCTGATGTCGTGGTCCAGGAACTGGCCCCACTGCCACACCATGTCCGTGGCCCCGGCGGGGTTGGGCATCGGGCCGGACTGCGCCGAGACCAGGTTGCTGAGTGCGCGTGGCTCCGGCAGGCCCTCCGCGGGCTCGGCCGTCAGGCCGTAGGCGAAGGAGACCCCGGCGCGCCGCTCGAGCACGCGGTTGGCCATGCCCAGCTCGGGCTCGCGCCGGTTGTTCCCCCATCCATCCATGGAGCGGGGCTCGAACGAGGGCATGAACTCCCAGAGGCCGACCTTGACCTGGTCGCGGAAGCGCCACGGCAACTCGATGCCGTACCAGAAGAACTGCCGGCCGTCGCCCATCCCGTCGGCCAGGTTCAGCCAGCGGTCGCCGAGCCGGAGCGTCAGACAGGGCACGTCCTCGATCAGCGGCGGTGAGACGTCGAGGAGGACGTCCCAGCTGTCCGTGCGCCCGCGCGTCTGGTTGGAGACGAGGTTCTCGATCGTGTAGGTCCTGCCCCGCCAGGAGAAGGTCGCGGAGGTGAGGTTGCCGGTGGTGTGTGCGGGGCGCGTGACGTACCCGACGAGACCCCGGCTATTGCCCACGGTGAGGTCCGCGGACCAGACCTCGCCCCCGCCGCCGTTGAGCGCGAAGCCCGGTCGGCTCTGGGCGTGTCCGGCGTTGGGCGCGAGCAGCAGCGCCAGCCACAATGCCGCCCCGGCGAGTAGTATGAAGCGCAACGCGCTCGATCCGGACTGCGGGAACTCGGCCGGTGCTGGCCGCCCCACACGAGGGGACATCGTCAAGCGTGGCAATGCTCGACACACTCCTACGCGTTGAACCGCTGACGGGTGCGCCTCCCCGTGCCGCCCAACACGCATGTATTTTGAGACACGGTGCCTGTCCCGTCTAATAAATGAGTTGTGAAAGACAAAACAATAACTCAGTCCTGCTTGTGCGCGACATCACAGAAATGCTTAGCTCGTAATCATTCTGTAATACGATAGAAACGTGCCGGTGAGGCCCGGGGAGCCAGCGCTCGAGGCTATGGCGTCGAATCGCCTTGCTGCCTGTGAGCCGACGCCCAACCTCGCCCGCACGGCTCGCGCCCGCGTCAGTTGCGCATCGCGGCCCCCGCGTGTCTCGGCGTGCCTCCGGACATGTGCAGGCATCGCCTCGACGCGAGGGGTACCCTAGCGCGCATGGCCACCGCCGAACGCACCACCGCCACGAGCGTCGCCGTCGAGGAGCGCCCGCCGCGGGCGCCCGCTCCCGACTCCCGGCCGCCGCAGAGCATGCGGCTCATGGTCGGCCTGTCCGCCGGGCACGCCGTCAAGCACTTCTACCAGCAGACGCTGCTGCTGCTCCTCCCCCACATCAAGGAGGCGCTGCTGCTGAGCGACGTCGCCGCCGGCGGGATCATCGGCGTGCGCGCGGCCGCGATGGGGGCGATGAACATCCCCGCCGGGATGTTCACCGACATGTTCCGCAGCCGCGTCGCCCTCATGCTCGCCGGCAGCATGGCCTGCCTCGCCTTCGGCTACGCCGCCGTCGGGCTCGCCTCGAACTACTGGTTCGTGCTCGTGGCCGTCGCCGTCGCGGGAGCAGGCACGTCGATGTGGCACGCGCCCGCGTTCACCGAGCTCGCCGTGCGTTACCCCGAGCGACGCGCCTTCGCGATTGCCGCGCACCGCTCCGGCGGGTCGATCGGCGACTCCTCGGCGCCGTTCGTGGTCGGCGTGTTGCTCGGCGGGATCTCCTTCGTCGGGCTGGAGTGGGGCGGCTTCGGCTGGCGCACGGTGGCGCTGCTGCACGTCGGGCCGGCGATCCTCACCGGGGTGATCATCCTCGCGCGCTTCAAGTCGGCGGAGACGGCAGGTGCGATGAGCCTGCAGCTCCGCGAGTACCTGGCGACGGCGCGGCCGCTGTTCAGCAACGTGACGGTGCTGGCGCTGGTCGCAGTGACGGCGCTGCGCGGGATGGCGCACCTCTCCTTCGCGACGTTCCTCGTGCTCTACCTCACCGAGGATCTCGGCTACTCCGACGTGGCCGTGGGGTTCCACCTCGGGCTGCTGACGCTGCTCGGCATCCTCGCCGGGCCGGTGATGGGGTTCGTCTCCGACCGCATCGGGCGGCGGCCGGTGATCCTCTTCGGGCTGACGACGATGACCGTGCTGATCTTCGCGTTCCTGTGGGTCGACGGCGGCGTGGGGCTGACGGTCACCCTCGCGCTGCTCGGGATCGTGCTGTTCTCGGTCAACTCGATCATGATGGCCGCGGCGATGGAGTCGGTGGCCGGGGGCAGCGAGGGCTCGGCGGTGGCGATGCTGTTCACGGGCGGGGCGATCGTCGGCGCGATCTCGCCGGTGGTCGCCGGCGCGATCAACACCGAGTGGGACTTCCACGGCGTCGTGGTCTACGCGGGCTGCATCGCCGCCCTCGCGGCGTTCATCGCGGCCGTAGCGCCGATGCCGGCGCGAGGGTCGGGGGAGCAGGCGGCGTAGCACCGGGGCTCAGGCCGTCGCGGTCATCCCGGCGAGCCGCTCCGACAGCGCCCACGCACGCTCCTGGTTCGCGCGGTCGCGCGCCTCGTCCGAGGGCTCCTCGACGCGCCGGGCGTGGGCGTCGTCGCAGGGCGTCGTCCGTAGCGCCCTCCGGATCGTACTTCCATCCGGCGACCACATCGACGGCACCGACCGAGTGCGTCCGGGAGACGCGGATTGCAGTACGCATATACGCTACGTATACTGATGTGATGGTCAACGAGTGGTTGCAGAAGCGCCGAAGAGCGATGGGGATGACGCAACGAGATCTCGCCGGGGAACTCGGCGTTCCAGTGAATACGCTTGCCCGATGGGAGCGTGGCGAGCTCGAGGTGCAACACGCTCAGATGCTGGGCCTGGCGCTCGACGCGATTCGTACCCAGTGGGAAGCCGGGCGCGATGCGAAGGCTTGAGTTCGTGGCGCCGAGCAACATGGAGAACCTCGCCCACCTGCGCGGTTGGGCGCTTGGCGAGCCGTGCCCCGCTGACGATGTCGCGGTACACATCGATCTTCGGCGCTGGCGGCGAGTGACACCTAATCCAGTAGTGGGCCTGATCGCCGTGGCTGCGTATTACGCTCGGTATGGGTGCTCGATCCAAATCGACTATCCGGAGGCCGACTATGCGCGCCGCATGCTCGGCACGGTCGGGTTCCTCGATGCCCTGCAGACCTTCGCTTCGTGGACAGATGACGAGGGATTCGTGGGCAACGTGGCACGCATCCTACCCATCATCCCCGTCCAGAATTTCCGTACATCCGCAGGCGTTGAGCATCTGATCAGGGTGATGGAGGAGGAGTTCTCGGCGAGCGCTCGGCTCCCTGCCAACCTGCTGCAGGACGCATCGGCAGTGCTCGCCGAGGCCGCCGACAACGTCGTCTGGCACGCTCAGTGCGACGAGGGCGGATTCGCACTTGCGCAGGTGCGTAGCAGACGGGTGCTCGGAGAAACGCGCTGGTTCATAGAGGTCGCCGTCGCCGATCCAGGGCGCGGGATCCGCGAGAGTCTGGGCGTCCCGGATGACGACTGGATCGCCGTGGCGTCAGCGATGGAGGCGGGCACTACCGGCCTCGAGGAGAAGGACCGGGGCTACGGCCTCGCGCACATGGCAGGCGTTGCGGATCATCCGCATCGGCTGCTCACAGTCCACTCTGGGGATGGATTTGTCGAGCGAGGCCACCGCTACGTCCTGGAGCGGACAGTCGGTACCCGCTTCCCAGGGACGCTGGTTTCGATGTCGATCCCGACGTGAGCACTTGGGAACCCCCTATAGTGGCGCGGCACGCTTATCGAACTTCTCGATCAACAAGGAAGGGAGGCACCGCATGGCAACCGAGATGAAGCTGTCTCAGCATGGAGTCACCTTCGCAACAAGAGAGCGGGCGACGGCTCTCGTGGCAAAGCAGGCAGTGGACGAGGAGTTGACCCTCGACTTTCGCGGCGTGAAGGCTGTCAGCCCGTCGTTCGTGGACGGCCTCATCGGCGCACTGGCCCTGCGCGCGTCGCGCGTGGCTATCACCGGCCTTGCGCCCGAGTTCGAACAGCTCGTTGTCCAGGTCGTCGAGCGGCGGAACGTCACATCGCAATTCCGGTTCATGACGCCCGCGTAGGGCACGGGCAGCAGGTGATCATCGCGAGAGCTCCGCTCCTTCTTGCGAGAGGCGACACTCCTCTCAGCCCAGCCCGAGCGCGTGATCGAAGTGCAGTGCGGCCGCAGCAGATTCGTAGCGCGTGTCCGACAGGCGTGACGCCGGGCCAGCCCGCCGACATCACCGCGCTGGCGTGACCTCACGCTGTTGACAGGGAGCACGCGCGCCGACGCGAGCGCGCGGGCCGACGCCGATGAAGGCCTGTGCCCGCGCCAGTGGCAGGTCGCGTCATCCAGGTGCTCTCTGCCAGCGCAAGGTCGGGCGAGCATGCGGCGCGTCGGCGGGGCTCAGGCCGTCGCGGTCATCCCGGCGAGCCGCTCCGACAGCGCCCACGCACGCTCCTGGTTCGCGCGGTCGCGCGCCTTGTCCGAGGGCTCTTCGACGCGTCGCTTGTTCCAGTACGCGCCGGTGATGCCACCGGCCTCCTCGGAGAGCGCGAGGCGCACGAGGTGCGAGCCGCCGCGCTTCGGCGTGTCGAGCACCACGTAGCCGGCGAGCATGATCAGCGTGCCGACAATGCCGTGGCCGGACTTCTGGACGATGCCCGTGCGCACGACGCCGGGGTGCATGCTGTTCGCGGTGACGCCCGAGCCTTCGAGTCGCCTCGCCAGCTCGATGGTGGTCATCACCATGAGCGCCTTGCTCTGACCGTACGCGCGCATCAGCGAGTAGCCGCGCTCGCACTGGATGTCGTCCCAGTCCACGCCCCCGCGGTGCGCGCTCGACGCGACGTTGACGATGCGCGCACCGAAGGCGCGGTCGCGCTCGGCCGCGGCGCGGAGCAGCGGCAGCAGCTCCGAGGTGAGCACGAACGGCGAGAGGTGGTTGAGCGCCAGGGTCGACTCGACGCCCTCGGCCGTCTCGACACGGTGGCGGAACATGCCGCCCGCGTTGTTGACGAGCACGTCGACGTGGTCGTGGCGCGCCCGGACCTCGTCGGCCGCGCGCCGTGTCTCCTCGAGGCTGGCGAGGTCGACGACGACCCAGTCCGCGCCGCCGCCCAACTCGGCGGAGAGCGCGGCCAGCCGCGCCTCGCTGCGGCCGACGAGCGTCAGCCGCGAGCCCGCGTCGGCGAGCCCTCGCGCGGCGGCAAGGCCGATGCCGGAGGTGGGGCCAGTGAGCACGACATGGCGGGCCGTGGCGTCCGGCATGCGGCTGCTCCCGTGGTCCCTCGGCGGCCCGTCCGTGCGTCAGGCCGTCTCAACGTCGGTGCGGGCGAAGTCCTCGCCCTTGTAGAGCAGGGGCTCGCGCGTCGCTTCGGCGAGGGCGTAGGCGAAGCAGTCGCCGAAGTTCAGCCCGGCTGGGTGGTTGCCCCTGCCGAACCGTCGCCAGGCGTCCCGCGCGCGCCGGGCATGGTCGACGGTGACGGGCACGAGTTCGATCGGCGCTTCTTCCACGAACCGGTCGAGGTCGTGTGCGGAACCTGCGTCTCCGCGTGCCTCGACCACCATCGCGGCCTCGAGGAAGTTGGCGACGGACATACGGCAATGACGGGCGTCTGTGATCGCCCGCTCGTACTCGTCGCGTTCAGGCTCGCCGAAGAGCACGGCTACGATCGCGGACGTGTCGACAATCACTTCGGGAGGCCGTGCTCGTCGTAGAGCCAATCGCCGTGCTCCACAGCGGAAGGACCCGGCCGGAGGTTGCTTGAGACACGCTCCGCAATGGCGTGGATCGCGGCGCGGCGGGCCTCGACGCTGCGATCACGGCGCTCACGCTCCAGTCGGTCGCGGAGCGCGACGGTGATCGCACCGGTCATGGTCTCGCCGGTGAGCTCGGCCAGCTCGCGGGCGAGGTTGCAGGTCTCTTCGTTTTTGATGTTCAGCGCCACGATGAGTCCTCGAGGGTAGAACCACGGGTAGTGCTTCTACCATACACCGAAGCCACGAGGCTCACTTCGGCAAGCCGTGCTCGTCGTAGAGAAGCTCGGCGTGGTCGATGGGGGGAGGACCGCCATCAAGCAGCCGGGCGACGCGATCCTGGATCGCGTGGATGGCGTCCAGGCGGGCCTCAACGCTGCGCTGTTGCCGCTCGCGCTCGAGCCGCTCGCGCAGCGCGACCGTGATCGCCCCCGTCATGGTCTCGCCCGTCAGTTCCGCGAGCTCGCGTGCGAGGTTGCAGGTCTCCTGGTTCTTGATAGTCAGCGCCACGTTGAGCCCTCAAGGGTAGAAGTTGGGTCGCCCTTTCGACCGTACAACACGACTCTCCGGCTGGCCCGCCCCAGCCGTCCGCCGGGAGGGCGGACTACCGGCTGTACCCGGACGATGGCGCAAGCGCCTCGGCGGCGTCGGCGAGCGCGTCCAGCAGGAAGTCGAAGTCCCGGAACGCCTCGGTCGACCCGAGGTGTGCGGAAAGCGCGTCGAGTTCGTCCTGCAGCGCCTCGAGGTCGGCGCGCACGCCGGCCGCGTTGACCGGCTGGCCCTCGACCTGTGCGGAGAGGCTGCTGTATCGGTCGGCCGCGAGGCCGACGACGGCGCCGAAGCGCAGCGGCGGGTCGCCGGAGTCGAACGCCACCCCGGCTGGGCCGGACACCTCGACGGTCTGGGAGCGCGACTCACCGCTGGCGGGCTCCACCCAGCGCACCTCGACGCTGCCGAGCACCTGCGGGAGGTTGGCGCCTTCGTGCAGCTCGAGCTCGTAGAACGCGGTGGTGGCGCTGCCGGCGGGCAGTTCAGCGAACTCCTTGCGGTCCTGCGTGAACGTGTGGTCCGGCGTGACGCGGTTCTCGTAGCCGACGATGCGCCAGCTCCGCACCACCGCCGGGTCCCACGTCACCTGCGCGCGTGCCTGGTCGGCGAACGGTGTGGAGAGCACGAGCCAGCTCTCGCGGCTGAATGTCGCCCGGGCCTGCGCGGTGTCATCGAGGTAGCGGTACCAGCCGTTGCCGTGCTGGGCGAGTTGCTCCAGCAGCACGTCGTTGTAGTTCTCGACCCCGACGCCGACGGTGATGAGCCGCAGCGGGTTGCGGCCGTCCGTGTCGGCGGCGGACTCGAGGATGGCGAACGGGTCCGTCGCGTCGACGTTCGCGACGCCGTCGGACATCAGGATGATGTAGTTGAACGCCTCGGGCCGTTCGCGGCGGGCGGCGTCGGCGAGTTGCACGCCGAGGTTGAGCCCGGCCTGCACGTTCGTGCTGTCGCGCGCCGCGAGGCGGCTGATGGACGATACGACGTCGGCGTCGTCCGGCGCGCTGTGCTCGACCGTGAGGTGGCCGACGACGCCGGTCGAGAAGTGCACCACGGCGATGCGGTCGTCGGGACGCAGGCTCTCACGGATCGCCTCCGCTGCCGCGCGCGCAATCGCCACCCGGTTGCCCAGGTCCATCGAGCCCGACGCGTCGAGCACGAGGGTGACGTTGAGCGGCGTGTCGTCGCGGAACTCTGGCGCCTGGAACGCAATGCGAGCGAGGTGCAGGCCGTCGTCGAGCGGATGCCGGACGACATCGGTCGTGAGGCCGAACGAGCGGTCGTCGGGCGGCTGCTCGTAGCCGTAGTCGAAGGCGTTGACCCACTCCTCGGCGCGCACCGACCTGGGCTCCACCGTGTACCCGCTGCGCGCCCAGTTGAGCGCGAGGAAGTACGACGCGCGGTCCGTGTCCAGGCTGAAGGTCGAGACCGCGTCGACGGAGGTCTCGACGAACGGCACGCGCTCGTAGTCCTCGAACGTCGTCGCGGGCGGCGGCTCAGCACTCGGCGCGTCGTCAGACGCGTCACCGGCGTCGGCTTCAGCCATGCCGTCTTCCATGTCACCCATGCCGTCAGACATGCCATCGTCGGCCTCGCCGTCAGCCATGCCGTCGTCTGCGTCCATGCCGTCCTCGGGGCCGGCCTCGGCCTCGTCGGCTGCGTCCGGGGCACTCGAAGCGGGCGAGGTCGGGGTCGACGGGGCGGCGACCACGGCGGCCGGCGTAGGCGTCGGGGCCGCCCGCGGCGGACGGGTCGTCAGTGTGGGGGTGGGCAACTGCTTCACGCCCGTGGCGGGCGGCGTGCTCGTGGCGGCCGGGGCCGGCGGCGTGGCCGCGTCGGCCGGGGTCGCCTCGTCCACCTCCTCGCTGGCCTGTCCTGCCACGACTGTCGCAGGGGCGGCGGATGCGGGTGTCGCGGTGGCGCGCGGGGTCGGCGCCGGAGCCGTCGACGCATCATCAGCGTCGTCGCTCGCGACGTCGGACGTGCTCGCCGCGGTCGTCGCCGACGAGGTCGTGCCCGCTGAGGCGGTGGTGGTCGTGGTCGTGCTCGTTGTCGCGATCGAGGCGGCGGCATCGTAGTCGGTCTCGTCGTCGCCGACGCCGTCACCACCCATCAGGCTCCATGTCGTAATGCCGATCGCAAGGACCAGGACCGCCGCCGCGGCCGTTGCCATCCCCGGGCGCTCGGCCGTCCAGCCCTGCAGCCAGGCCATTCCGCCGCGCAGCAGGGCGAGGCGCGGCGGGGCCTGTTCCCCCAGGCGGCTCTCGAGCCGGTCCCAGAGGTCGTCGGGGGCGCGGAGGTCATCCGCCTCGTCTGCGAAGTGGTCGCGCAGGCGGCGCTCCATGTCGGGGTCGGGCGAGTCGTTACGCATCATTGCCGGCAACCTCCATGACGCCGGACTGGGCCAGCAGTTCGC
>DAOULE010000073.1:0-1885 GCA_034420575.1 Dehalococcoidia bacterium | reverse complement strand
GGGTACGAGCCGGAGATGTCGCCGCGCGACGCGAGCTTCGGCGAGCGGTTCTTCCACCTCCGCGACCCGGACGGCCACGAGCTGAGCTTCGCGCGGCTGCTGAGCAAGATCCGAGCGGAGTAGCGCCGCGCGCTACCCCTCGTGGGCGACGACGAGCTGCGCGAGCTCGTCGGGTCGCTCCAGCTCCAGCCAGTGGCCCGCGCCGTCGATGACCTCGAGCCGCGCGTTCGGAAGGGCGTCGACGTACATGCGGCCCGCCTCGAGCGGCACGATCCGGTCCTCGGATCCCCACACGAGCAGCGTCGAGGTCTCCACGGTCGGCAGCAGGTGGGGCAGCGCGGCGTTGTGCATGTAGGGCTTCCACGTCACGCGCGTCGTCATCTCGCGGTTGAGGTCCCACGCCAGCAGCTGATCGAGCTCGACCTCCGCGCCGAAGTGCTCCTCGAACGACCCGGGGTCCGCGAAGCCGTGCCGCACGTAGTCCTGGTGGTTCACGAGGAATTGGTCGAGGATCTCGCCCTCCTCGGGCTTGACGCCCATCGCGCCGGCGAGGGTAAGGCGGTGGATGCGCGACTGCGCTACCGTGGCGAGCTCGGCGGCGACATAACCGCCGAACCCCAGCCCGACGATGCTCGCGCGCTCCAGGTCGAGCGCGTCGAGGAGCGCGCCGGCGAGGACGGCGATGTCGCGCACGTTGCGCGCCCACTCGGGCCGCTCGGACGCGCCCCAGCCGGGGAGGTCGGGGACGTGGACGGTGAAGCGCTCCGCGAGCCGGTCGTAGCACGATGTCCAGGCGTGCACACCGATGTCGTGGTGGAAGACGACGAGGGGGTCACCGGAGCCCGCGCTGCGCACGAGCAGGTTGCCGCCCGCGACCGTCACGGTGCGTTCCTCGTGCGTGGTCGCAGTCGTCATCGTCGTGCCTCTCCGTCGTCGGCGCTCGCTAGCCGGCCAGCGCGACTGCGGCGGCCGCGATAGCAGCTGTCGTGGTCATGCCCGCGCGAACGCTCATGGCTATCCGGCGCTTGAGTCGGCTCTCCACTAATGCCAGGTCGGACCTCGTCACGACGCGTGCGCGGACCGACTCGATCCGGAAGCGGCGCTCGGTCTCGCGGTTGGTGTGAACGGTCACGCCGCAATGCTACCGCAGGACGCGCGCCGCGTACGCCGTTCGCGTAGACTCGATCGGGCGGAGGGAACCATGACGACAGGCGACGCGACCCAGCAGACGACGGCGGCGCACGTAGGTGAGGCTTCGGCCGAGACCGGCGGCGCCGTCACCGCGGCCGTCGTGCACTCCGGCCCGGACTGGGAGAGCGCCACCGACGCCGTCCTCGACGCGCTCGAAGGCGCCCCCACGCCCGACCTCGGCCTCGTTTTCATCGACTCGCGCTTCGGCGAGCACTACGCCGACGTGCTGGCGCGGCTGCGCAAGGGCACGGGCGTCGCGAACCTCGTCGGCGCGAGCGGCGAGGCGGTGATTGGCCCCGGCGTGGAAGCGCAGGTCGAGCCCGCCGTGTCCTTCCTCGGCGTTACGCTGCCCGGGCTCGAGGCGACGACCATCCCGATGCCCGCCAACACGCCGATCGAGCCCGCGCTGGAGCGCGTCGCCGCCGCCGGAGCGCGCGCGTGGCTGGTCTTCGCCGACCCGTTCAGCGTCGACAGCGAGACGCTCGTGAAGGCCATCGAGGCGCGCGCGCCCGACCAGCCGCTGCTCGGCGGGCTGGCCTCGTCGCACGACATGCGAGGCGGCGCGGCTGTGTTCGCGGGCGGCAAGGTGCAGGCCGGGGGCGCCGTGCTCGTCGGACTGAAGGGTGACTTCAACCTCCACTCGATCGTCGCACAGGGCGCCGAGCCGATCGGCCAGCCGTGGACGGTCACCGCG
>DAOULE010000072.1:0-15707 GCA_034420575.1 Dehalococcoidia bacterium | reverse complement strand
CCAGGTCGAAGCGGTCGAGGTTCATGACCTTGTCCCACGCGGCCACGAAGTCGCGCACGAACTGGTCCTCGCCGTCGTCGGAGCCGTAGACCTCGGCGAGGGCGCGCAGCTCGGAGTTCGAGCCGAAGACGAGGTCGACCCGCGTCCCCGTCCACTTCAGGTCGCCGCTCTCCCGGTCGCGACCCTCGAAGACGCCGGGGGTGCCGGCCGCGGCCTCCCACGCGGTGCCGACGTCCAGCAGGTGGACGAAGAAGTCGCTGCTCAGCGCGCCGGGGCGGTCGGTGAACACTCCGTGCGGCGACTGCCCGGTGTTGGCGCCGAGGACGCGCAGGCCGCCGACCAGCGCCGTCATCTCCGGGGCGGTGAGCGTCAGCAGGCACGCGCGCTCCACCAGGAGCTCCTCGGCGGCGGCGTCCGCGCCCGCCTGCACGTAGTTGCGGAACCCGTCGAAGGTGGGCTCGAGGACGGCGAACGACTCCTCGTCCGTCCACTCCTCGGAGGCGTCCGTGCGCCCGGGGGTGAAGGGCACGCGCACGTCGTGCCCGGCGTCGCGCGCGGCCTGCTCCACGCCCGCGCACCCGGCGAGCACGATCAGGTCGGCGAGCGAGATCCGCTTGCCGCCGTCCTGAGCGCCGTTGAACGCCGCCTGGACGCCCTCGAGCGTCCCGAGGGTGGACGCGAGCCGGGCCGGGTCGTTGGCCTCCCAGTCCCGCTGCGGGGACAGGCGGACGCGGGCGCCGTTGGCCCCGCCCCGCCTGTCGGTGCCGCGGAACGAGGCCGCCGAGGCCCACGCGGTCGAGACCAGGTCGGCGACGGAGGGGCCGGAGGCGAGCACCTGCTCCTTGAGGGCGGCGACGTCGTCATCATCGACGAGCTCGTGGTCGACCTCGGGGACGGGGTCCTGCCAGATCAGCGCCTCGTCCGGGACGAGCGGGCCGAGGTAGCGGCTGCGCGGACCCATGTCGCGGTGGATGAGCTTGAACCACGCGCGCGCGAACGCGTCTTCGAGCTCCTCGGGGCGCTCCAGGAAGCGCCGTGAGATGCGCTCGTAGTCCGGGTCCATCCGCAGCGAGAGGTCCGTGGTGAGCATCATCGGGGCGTGCCTCACGGCGGGGTCGTGGGCGTCGATGACGGTGGCGGCGGCCCCGGCGTTCACGGGCTGGTACTGCGACTTGCCCGCCGGGCTCGTCGTGAGCTCCCACTCGTGGCCGTAGAGGTTCTCGAGGAAGTTGTTGTCCCACCGGACCGGGTTCTCGGTCCAGGCGCCCTCGATGCCGCTGGTGATGGTGTCGTTGGCCTTACCGCTCGCGAACTCGCTGCTCCAGCCGAAGCCCTGCTCCTCGATCGCGGCGCCCTCGGGCTCCGGGCCGACGTGGGACTCGGGGGCCGCGCCGTGGGCCTTCCCGAAGGTGTGGCCGCCGGCGATGAGCGCGACGGTCTCCTCGTCGTTCATGGCCATGCGCTCGAAGGTCTGTCGGATGTAGCGCGCCGCGGCGGCGGGGTCCGGGTTGGCGTTCGGCCCCTCCGGGTTCACGTAGATGAGGCCCATGTGGTCGGCGCCGAGGGGTCCCTGCAGGTCGCCGCCGGCGTCATGGCGCTCGTCGCCCAGCCACTCGCCTTCCTCGCCCCAGTCGGTCTCGTCGGCCTCCCAGACGTCGGCGCGCCCGAAGGCGAAGCCGAAGGTCCGGAAGCCCATCGACTCCAGCGCGACGTTGCCGGCGTAGATGAGCAGGTCGGCCCAGGAGAGGCTGCGGCAGTACTTCTGCTTGATGGGCCAGAGCAGGCGGCGCGCCTTGTCGAGGTTGGCGTTGTCGGGCCAGCTGTTGAGGGGTGCGAAGCGCTGGTGGCCGGAGCCCCCTCCGCCGCGGCCGTCGCTGATCCGGTACGTGCCGGCGGCGTGCCAGGTCATGCGGATGAAGAGCGGCCCGTAGTGGCCGTAGTCCGCGGGCCACCACTCCTGCGACGTGGTCATGACCTCCTCGAGGTCCCTGCGCAGGGCGTCCACGTCCAAGCTCCTGACCGCCTCGGCGTAGTCGAAGTCGGCGTCCATGGGGTCGGAGAGGGGGGAATTGCGGCGCAGCGCCGCCAGGCTGAGCTGGTTCGGCCACCAGTATTCGTTGTTGGTCATCCTGCCATCTTTCCGTGCGTGCGCGTGTGGCGTGTCGAGGGCGGCCAGCGGGCTCTGCCGCACCGGCCTCGGCCGCTCCAACCGACTGATCGCGGGCGGGCAAGATCGTATCACGCAACACGCCGCCGGACTCGGCCGGCGAGGGGCGTTCCCGGCCTCTCGAGATCCCGTCGGCGTCCCTCGTTCAGCCCTCGAGGAGCTCCAATGCGTCGAGGTCCACGGCGGCTTGGCCGGCGTTGCGGACGAACCGCGCCAGCACGGCCGCCGGGCGGTCCGTCCCCTTGTCCGCGTGCCCACGCATGAGCAGGAAGAACATGCGCGTGAACGGCTCGCAGAACGACAGCCGGTAGACGTCGAAGCACTCCTCAAACGTCACGCCATCGACGCCGCGCGCCCGCAGTGCGTCGAGGTAGCGGCGGAGGAGCGCCTGCTCGTGCTCGCGGCGCTGCTCGGGGTCGAACGCGACGCACATGAAGTAGGCGAGGTCGTAGGGGCCCGGACCGCGCGAGGCGTTGGACCAGTCGACGGCGACGACCGGCTCGGCGGGGTCGGCCGGGAAGAACAGGTTGTCGAGTCTCAGGTCGCCGTGCAGCAGCGTCGGCGGCGATGCGCCGAGCCGCGAGACGGCGGCGCCGAGCTGGCGCGTCATCGCCTCGCCCAGTGGGGCGAGCTCCGGCGGCACGAGGTCGCCCACGGCGTCGCGCTGCTCGCGCCAGGCGGTGGCGAACATGCGCTGCCACATGCGCGCGTGCTCGTCGATCGCCGGCATCCACCCCAGCGCGTCGAGGTCCAGCGACCGCCACCATGCAGCGTGCTGCGCCGCGATGGCGTCGACGACGCGTCCGGCGTGGTCGAGCGTCGTGCCCGTCGTGTCGTCGCCGGACGGGATGGCGCCGAGGTCTTCGATCAGCAGCACGAAGGCGTCGCCCTCGCCATCGATGGCGGCGTAGTAGCAGGCGGGCGCGCGCATCGGGGTGCGGTCCGCGCGCTCGCGGTAGAAGCGCACCTCGCGCTCGGGCAGGCGCAGGAAGCGCCCGCCGCCGCGGGTCAGCTCGATGGCGCTCGGCAGCTTGGCGATGATCGAGGCAGGCGCGCCGGCGGCGCCCTCGTAGTGGAGACGGATGCGCGCCACCGTCCCGCCGATGCCGCGGTCCATCGCGATGAGGTCGGCGTCGGCGCCCGCGATACGCGCGCCGCCGAGGACGCCTGAGTCGCGGAGCGCGTCGTTGAGCCACGCGGGCGTGAGCTGTGCGAGGTCGCCGGGTGTCGCAGGTATGGGCATGCAGTGCGATAGTATCGCGACCGCGCTGACACCCCGTCCCACTCTTCCGCCCGAACGCACAACCGGCACGAAAGGACGACCACATGCCCTGGAGCCGCACCTGGCTACTTGCCCTCCTCGCAGCGCTTGCCGCCCTCGTCCTGGCCGCCTGCGACGGCGACGACGACGCGGATGAGACGGCCACCCCGGCCGCGGCCACCGCCGTCACCGCGCCCGTCGCGCAGACGCCCACCACACGGGGATCGGTCATCGAGCAGCTTCAGGCGAACGCCGACGCGTTCAGCTACGAGATCGGCACGGTCGGCGGCACCATCACGACCGCCACCATCGCCAAGCCGCTGACCTTCAACCTCGCACTCGCCAACGACTCCTACTCGACCAGCCTGCTCGGCTACCTCTTCGAGGGCCTCACCGAGGCGTCGTGGCTCACGAACGAGGTCGAGCCCGGGCTCGCCGAGTCCTGGGAGCACTCCGACGACGGCCTGACGTGGACCTTCCACCTTCGTGACGACGTGCACTGGCACGACGGCGAGCCGTTCACGGCCCGTGACGTGGAGTTCACGTTCAACCGCATCATCTACAACGAGGACATCCCGACGCCTATCCGTGCCGCGTTCAACTTCCGCTACCTCGACGACGCCGGCGTGTGGCAGCAGTCTCCGATGACCGTGACCACCGTCGACGACTACACGGTGCAGTTCGTGCTGCCGACGCCGTTCGCGCCGTTCCTCCAGTCGATGGGGACGGCGATCTTCCCGCGACACATCCTGGAGCCACACGTGGACGACGGGACGTTCGAGGAGGTCTGGACCCTCGACTCCGACCCCGCCGAGGTCATCGGCACGGGGCCCTACACGATCGAGAGCTACACGACGGACGAGCGCGTGGTGTTGCAGCGCAACCCGGACTACTGGATGCGCGACGCGGCGGGCAACCAGCTGCCCTACATCGAGACGATCGTGAACCTCATCGTCCCGACCATCGAGGACGACCTTGCGAAGTTCCGCTCGGGCGAGGTGGACGCGTACGGGATGCGCGGCGAGGACTTCGCGACCCTGGAGCCGGAGCAGGAGGCGGGCAACTTCACCGTCTACCGCCGCGGCCCGGCGTTCGGGACGGTGTTCCTCGGCTTCAACCTCAACACCGGTTCGAACCCGGAGACGGGCGAGCCGTACGTCGCGCCCGAGCAGCTGGCGTGGTTCAGCAACGTCGAGTTCCGCCGCGCCGTCGCGCACAGCATCGACAAGGCGCGCATCATCGACGAGGTCCAGCAGGGGCTCGGCTACCCGCAATGGTCGTCGGTCAGCCCGGCCGCGGGTGACTTCCACAACCCCGACGTGCGGCGCTACGAGTACGACATCGAGGGCGCCAACGCGATCCTCGACGGCCTCGGCTGGGCCGACTCCGACGGCGACGGGGTGCGCGAGGACGCCGAGGGCAACCCGATCTCGTTCAAGCTCGTCACGAACGTGGACAACGACGTGCGGGCGCGTGTCGCCGCCATCATCGACGAGGGACTCGACCTGATCGGCATCGACGCCCGGTTCGAGCCGATCGAGTTCGGCGACCTCGTGGGCCAGCTGACCGCGACGTACGACTGGCAGGCGATGGTCGTCGGGCTCACCGGCAGCACGGAACCGCACTTCGGCATGGCCGTATGGCACAGCAGCGAGTCGCTGCACCTGTGGCACCCGAACCAGGAGCAGCCGGCCACGGAGTGGGAGGCCGAGATCGACTCTCTCTACATCCAGGGCTACCAGGAGCTCAACCACGAGCGCCGCGTCGAGCACTATCATCAGGCGCAGGCGATCGTCGCCGAGCAGTTGCCGCTGATCTACACGACGCTCTCCGAGCGCCTGACCGCGGTACGCAACGTGTTCGGCAACACGACGCCGACCCTGTACGGGCTGTGGGACGTGCGGTATGTGTACCGTACGGATCTGAACTAGACGCACGAGGCAAGCAACGAAGGAGCACACGCATGGCCACCGCGACGATCAACGGCGTCGAGCTGTACTACGAGGAGCACGGCTCGGGCCCGCCGATCCTGTTCCACCACGGCTTCACCGGCTCGCACGACGGCTGGGTGCCGATCGCCGAGCGGCTGCAGGACCGCTTCCGCTGCATCCTCATGGACTGCCGCGGCGCCGGCGACAGCGAGCACCCGGCCGGCGGCTACACCATTGAGCAGTACGCGCAGGACGTGGTCGGCATGCTCGACCACCTCGGGCTGGACCAGGTCGCCTACGTCGGCCACAGCATGGGCGGCGGCATCGGCTTCCAGCTCGGCCTCGAGCACGCCGAGCGCTTCACGCACATCATGCTGGTCACGCCGATCTCCGCCGACGGCTATGCGCCGGACCCGGAGGTGCAGGCACGGGGCCGCCAGCTGCGGATGGACGGCGACCGCGAGACGCTGATCCGCGAGCGCAGGACCGGCATCGCCCGCGAGGAGCTGATCGACGACGACGAGGTCGCGGCTGCCGTCGACCGCTCGCTGTCCGTCTCCAACGGGCACTACGACGACGGGATGGTGGCCATGGCCACGCTGAACGTCGGTGACCGCCTGGACGAGATGACGACGCCGACGCTGATGATCACGGCCGGTGCGGACGCCCTGCTCCCGGCCAACCTCGCCGACTTCCTGCGCCTGCCGAACGCGTCGCTGCACGTCTTCAACCGTGTTGCGCATGGCGTGCAGGGCGAGGTGCCGGACGAGTTCGCCGAGCTGGTTGCGGACTTCGCGACGCACGGCGTGGTGAACCCGCAGACCCTGGCGGACCGCCTCGCGGCAGTGCAGGCGGAAGCCGCCGCCGTCTAGCCACTCGCGCGCCCCGGCGCGCCCGGCACGAGCGTTCGACGACCCCTCGGCTGCCTGCCAGGGCGCCGAGGGGTCGAACCTCGGCGCTGCGCGTGCGCGCGGCGACCAATACACTCGGCGCGTGGGAGGTAAGCCGCCATGCCCGACGGCAAAGAGAGTGGGTCCGGTCCCGCGCCGGCGTTCACGCTGGAGTCGGCGTTCCGCTCGGTGCAGCCCTCGGCTCGCCCGGAGGACATTGAGGCGCTGATCCGCGATGCGAAAGAAGAGAAGGCCGAGCGGACTCTGCAGAAGCTGGAGGAGACGCGGTCCGAACCATCACCCGGTCCGGCCACAGCCTGTTGATCACCTAGTCATCACAGGCCATCACCTGTAGATAGGGCTTTATATCACAGGCTATCGCCTGTATATTGACTGCATGACGACTACAGGAGCGCAGTCACGGTCCCGGCTCGACGCACGCCTCGACGCGGTCCGCGCCATCGCTGACCAGCCTAGACCGCACGGGGGGTGGCTCCGCGCTATCCGCCAGGCGCTCGGCATGTCGGGGAGGGAGCTCGCCGATCGCCTCGGGGTGACGCAGCAGACGATCCCCGACATCGAGCGAAGCGAGCAGGCCCAGACCATCAAGCTGGAGACGCTCCGCCGCGCCGCCAACGCGCTCGAATGCGACCTCGTATACGTCCTGGTGCCGCGCCGCAGTCTGGACGACACCGTCCGGGAGCAGGCTCGCCGCATGGCAACCGAGCACCTCCGGGCAGTGGCGCATCACAGCCGGCTCGAGGATCAGTCGGTCACAGCCGACGACGCTGCGGCCCAGGTCGACGAGCTCGCCGCGCAACTCGTCGACCGTCGCGGGCTGTGGAGCGAGACGGACGTCCCGCGATAGTGGACCCGCTCGCCCCCGTCGGCGACGGCCACACCGAGCTGTCTGACGAGGACCGCGACGGGCTGATTCCAGCCTATATCGCGACTCGGGGTGACCTGTTTGATGCGGAGCAGCGGAACATCGCGAGCGCCTTGCTCCGTCGCCGCCCACCAGCGCCTCCACGGCTCCTCGATGAGCAATACCTGCGCGGGCTCCACCGTGCCATGTTCAGAGGGGTCTGGGCGTGGGCGGGGCGCTACCGGACACACGAGACCAACATCGGCGTGGCGCCGCACCGGATTCCCGGCGACGTCGCCCTCCTGGTGGGCGACGCCCGCGCCTGGATCGAGTACGACACGTACGGTGCGGACGAGTTGGCCGTGCGGTTCCACCACCGTCTCGTGGCGATACACCCGTTCCCGAACGGGAACGGACGCCATGGGCGAATCGCGGCCGACTACCTGATCCGGGGGCTCGGCGGTGACGCGTTCAGCTGGGGAGCCCGCTCAGACCTCGAGACGCCCGAACTCAGGCTCGCGTATCGACGCGCGCTCGAGCAGGCGGATGCAGGTGACGTCACTGCGCTCATCGAGTTCGCACGAGCGTGATGTCCTTCGCCGCTCACGGCACCGAGGGGTCGTACGTGTCGCCGATGTGGCCGAGCTCCTCGAACCGGCGGTAGTCGGCGTCGCTGAAGCCGAGCAGCTCCCGGTAGACGTACTCGTTGTCCTGCCCCAGCAGCGGCGCGTGCCGCGGCTCGAACGGCGGCATCGCGCTGCCGCTCCATGAGCGCCCCACGTGCCGGTACGTGTCCGTCTCCGGGTGGGGGATCTCGACGAAGAAGTCGCGCGCCTGGTGGTGCGGGTCCTCGTACACGTCGGCCTCGGTCATCACCGGCGCGGCCGGGACACCCACGCGCTGCAGGCGATGCGTGATCCAGTAGCGGTCGCGCTCCGAGGTCCACTCGGTCACGAGGGCGTCCAGCTCCGCGCGGTTCGCGAGGCGGGCCGCCATGTCCGCGAACCGAGGGTCGCCCGCGAGATCCTCGCGGCCCATCGCCTCGCACAGGCGCAGCCACTCGGCCTCGCTGCGCACGGCGATGGCGACCCAGCGGTCGAGGCCCTGGCAGGGGTAGGCGTTGTGCGGCGCCATCCAGACGTCGTTGTTGCCCATCTGCTCCCAGATGCGGCCGTTCATCGAGTAGTCCAGCACGAACTCGCCGATCAGCGGGACGAAGTTCTCCGTCGTCGCCTGCTCGATGAGGAGGCCGTGGCCGGTGCGGTCGCGGTAGCGCAGGCCGAGCGTGAACGAGAAGGCCGCGCCGGCCCCGCCCGCGGCGTCCGAGGGCACCCCGAGCGGGATGTACTCCAGGCTCAGGCCCGGGTACGAGCGGATCGCGGGGTGGCCGGAGAACGCCTCCATGTGCATGCCCATGCTGCGCAGGCTGCGGTACGGCCCCTCCAGCCCGTAGCCCGGCATGCGCAGCATGACCATCCGCGGGTTGATGGCGGAGACCCGCTCCCAGTCGATGTTCAGCCGTTCGAGGTTCTGCGGGAGGTTGTTCTCGATCAGCCCGTCCGAGACCGCGACGAGGCGGTCGAACACCTCCTGCCCGTCGGGGCGCGAGAGGTCGACGGTCATCGAGCGCTTGTTGCGGGAGTGGTGGTTGAAGGCGGAGGAGCGGTTCCACGGCCGCTCGCCGGCCTCGGCGTTGGGGTAGCCGAGGCCGGCGGTGCTCAGCATCTGGGCGGCCACGATCTCCGGCGACGGCCGCGCCATCAGCCCGCGCGTCGCGTTCGCGAAGTGCTGCAACGACTCCACGCGGATGACCTCCGCGCCCCACTCCGCGAGGTGCATCGTCGAGTAGGGGCCGGCGAGGACGACCGTGAAGTCGAGGATGCGCACGCCCTCCAGCGGGAGCCGCGCGGTGGCGCCGGCGGGCGGCACCGTGGGCGCCTCGCGTGGGGCCGGGGCGAGCCCGGCGAGCACCTCGTCGGTGTGTTCGCCGAGGAGCGGCGCGCGGCGGCGCGGCGGCATCGGCTCGTCGGGGCGGTAGAACGTCGCCGAGTAGCCGGGGTAGTGGAGCGGGCCCGTCTCGGGGTGGTCGATCTCCTGGAAGAAGCCGCGGTGGCGGAAGTTCTGGTCCGCGAGCATGTCGGCGACGGTATTGATCGGCCCGCCGAGCACGCCGTGCTCGATGCACGCTTCGGTGATCTCGGCCTTGGTGTGCGAGATCATCCACGGGATCAGGTACTGGTTGAACTGGTCGATGCGCTCCGGTTGGGCGCGCGCCTCGACGGTCGCCCACTCCGGCTCCTCGAGCAGCTCGGGCTGGCCGATCATGCGGATGACGCTCTCGAGGCGGACCGGGCCGCCGCTGAGCATGTAGAAGCCGTCGCCGCACGGGAACGTCCCGCTCGCCACCGCCGAGGCGAGCGGCGGCCGCGTGCCGTAGAAGCCTGAATACTCGTACATCATCAGCCGCGCCAGGCGCAGGTCGATGGAGTGCGTCGCCGTCTCGAGGAGGGAGAGGTCGACGTGCTGGCCCTCGCCGCTCGCCGCCGCCGCGCGCAGCGAGAGCGCGGTGGCGAGCGCGCCGACGATGCCTGCGTGGAAGAGCGTCATGTGGCCGGCGTTCTTGAGCGGCTCGTGGTCGACATCGCCCGAGACGATCATCGGGCCGCCCATCGCGTACAGCGTGAGGTCGGTCACCTCGTAGTCGCGGTACGGCCCGTCCTGCCCGAAGTTCGTCATCGAGGTCAGGACGATGCGGGGGTTCACCGCCCGCAGCGCCTCGTACCCCAGCCCCAGCCGCTCCATCGTGCCCGGGCGGAAGCTCTCCACCACCACGTCGGCGGTCGCGACGAGGGCGAGCAGGCGGTCGCGGTCCTCGGGGCGTTCGAGGTCGAGCACGACGCTGCGCTTGTTGGTGTTGAGGAAGAGGAACACGGCCGAGCGGTCAGGGCCGGGCTCGTCGGCGAGGAAGGGCGGCTGCGTGCGCGCCACGTCGCCGTCGGGTGGCTCGATCTTGATGACGTTGGCGCCGTAGTCGCCGAGCAGGCGCGTGGCGTACGGTCCGGCCTCGCCCTGCGTCAGGTCGATCACGGTCACATCGTCGAGCGGCATCACGTCGGCCATGGCGGGCACCCTCCGCGCGGCAGTGCAGGTGTCGCGCGCGAGGGTACTCCCCCTCGGCGCCCCCTTGCAGCGCCCGCGGCAGATCGCTCGCATTGCCGCGCCCGCGGCAGGGGCGCTACGTTCGCCGCGGAGACACGGACGCGCACGCGAGGAGGGCGACGATGGCGGGACGGTTCGAGGGCAAGGTGGCGATCGTGACCGGCGGGGCGTCGGGCATCGGGCGCGCGACGGCGCTGCGGCTCGCCTCCGAGGGCGCGAGCGTGCTCGTCGCCGACCGCGACGAGCCGATGGGCACGGAGACCGTCGGCATGATCGAGGCCGACGGCGGCACGGCGAGCTTCGAGCGGGTGGACGTGCGCAGCGAGGACTCGGTCGCGGCGATGGTCGCGACGGCGGTCGAGCGCTACGGCGGCCTGGACGTGGCGCACAACAACGCGGGTGTCGTCGACAACCCCATGCACATCACCGATATGGGTGGGGACCGGTGGGACCGCATGATCGCTACCAACCTGAGCAGCGTCTTCTACTGCCTGAAGCACGAGATCCCCGCGCTGCTGGAGCGCGGCGGCGGGGCGATCGTGAACACCTCGTCGGGCGCGGGCGTGAGTGGCACCCCGATGCTGGCGCACTACAGCGCGGCGAAGCACGGGGTGATCGGGCTCACGCGGTCGGCCTCGGACGAGTACGTCCGCCAGGGTGTCCGCGTGAACGCGATCTGCCCGGGCCTCGTCGACACCCCGCTGGTGCAGGGCAGCGCGTACGACACGGGACTCAAGGCCGACCCGTCGCAGATGGCCGAGGTGGTGGCCTGGCTGCTCTCCGACGACTCCTCGTGGGTCTCGGGACAGGCGCTGGAGGTCAACGGGGGCGGGCGCGGCGGCTGACCTCACGAGCGACTGGCGGGCGGCGCCGAGTTCAGGCTCGACGAGGAGCGAGCACTCCCCGGGCGCCACCCCCTCGCTGGGGCCGGGCGAGCGGCGCGAACGTACACCCGCATGGATCCCCGGATACAACGAATGCGTATTGCTTGTAACGGGTCTGTATGATCTCGACGTGGCGCGGTCTCGCGTCACCAGCACCAGGAGTGGAGCAGAACCATGACCGAACCCGAGAGCACCCGGCACTGGTGGTCGCTGGAAGTGAGCAGGCGCAGCCTGCTGCGAGGCGGTGCTCTCGGCGGGGTGGGCCTCGCCGCTGCCGCGCTCATCGGCTGCGGTGGCGACGACGACGATGACGACGACACGGCGGCCGACACCGGCACGACGGGCGGCGCCACGAGCACCGGCGCGACGACGGCGACCACCTCGACCGACACGTCGGGCGATGACGGCGATGCGTCCGACACCACGCCGAGCGGCGACAGCGAGGACACGTCCGAGCAGGTCGAGGCGCTAGGCGAGTGGATCAAGGACCCGGACCTCCCCTACCCGTTCAACTTCCCCGAGCCGAACAAGGTGCCGAAGCCGGGCGGCGTGATGAAGGTCGCCACCAGCTGGGACTACCAGACCATCGACCCGGTCACCTCGGCCGCGGGCGGCACGGTCACCGTCCCCAACGTGGTCTACAACCGCCTGCTCGGCATCGTGCGCGGCCCCGCCGCCGATCCGTACAAGCTCGAGCTGGAGTCGGAGCTGGCGCAGTCCTGGGAGCGCTCCCCGGACGGGCTGACGTTCACGTTCCACATCACGCCGGGCATCACGTGGCAGAACGTGCCGCCGCTGAGCGGCCGGGCGTTCACCGCCGAGGACGCACGGTTCGCCATCGAGCGTTACGCCAACGAGGGCGTGCACCAGGCGTACTACAACAACGCCTCCACGTATGAGGCCGCGGACGACCTCACGTTCAAGATCGGCATGTCCAACCCGACCGCGGACTTCCTCAATCCGCTCGGCAGCAACAAGCAGACGATCTTCCCGCGCGAGCTCGTGGACGACGGGTCAATCGAGACGACGGCGATCGGGACCGGCGGGTTCATCCTGACCGATGCCGCACCGGCGCAGCACGTGATCTTCGAGAAGAACCCGGACTACTGGGAGCGCGAAGTCCTCATGGACGGCTTCGAGTTCCGGATCATCCTCGACGGCGCAGCCCGCACCGCCGCGTTCCGGGTCGGCCAGATCGACTACGCGTACTCGCTGGCCCCCAACCTGGCCACGCTCGAGAAGATCCTGGAGACCAACCCGGACGTGCAGGTCAACCTCACGGTCGTGACCTACAACGGGACGACCTTCGGGATGAACCTCACGCTGCCGAAGTACGCCGACGAGCGGGTGCGGCGCGCCATCTCGCTGGCGTTCGACCGCGAGCTGATGGTGGACCTGGTCTACGACGGGATCGCCAAGATCTTCCACGTCATCCCGTGGACCTACCTGTACGACCAGGAGCCGACCGTGGAGTCCGGCGGCCTCGGCAAGTGGATCCGCCACGACCCGGCGGAGGCCCGGAAGCTGCTCGCGGCCGCGGGCGCCGAGGGCCTCTCGATGGTCAACATGTACTACCCGTACTCCGGGCTGCAGGACCAGACCGCCGAGATCGCACAGGCCAACCTCAAGGACGCCGGCATCACCATGACCGGCGGCGCCGTCGACTACACCGAGTTCAACTCGGCGTGGGTGCCGGCCAAGCTGCCCGACGTCTCCACGGTGGCGTGGAGCACCAGTGGCTTCGACGCCGACAACTGGTTCTACGGCCAGATCCACTCGGAGTCGCCCGGCAACCGCTGGCGCATCAACGACCCGCAGCTGGACCAGTGGGCCGAGGAGCAGCAGCTGGAGCTCGATCCCGAGGCACGGAAGGAGATCTGGCAGAAGATCTACGACCGCGACCTGGACATGATGTACCGCCCGGCCTTCCCGAGCGGGAACTACCCCGAGGTGTCCCAACCGTGGGTGCGCGGCATCCGCTGGGGCGCCAGCTCGCCGAACGACAACAGCTCCTACTACGACTGGGGCGACGTCATCCCGGCGGCCTGGCTCGACAAGTAGCGAGCGTCGGCACGGTACGCACCCCTCGCTCGTCGAGGGTGAGCGGGCGGCCTCCGGGCCGCCCGCTCCGTGTCCGCGCCGCGCAGACGTGCGCCGACAGGAACCCCGGTATGCATCCGCGGAGACAACGAATGCGTATTGCTTGTGCGGGGAATGTATGATTCCGGCAGGGCGGGGCCTGGCGACATGCTCCGCGGGACACACGTAGGGGGGACCCATGACCGAATCCGAGAGCACCCGAGACTGGTGGTCGCCGGAACTGAGCCGGCGGACCGTACTGCGAGGTGGCCTGCTCGGCGGAGTGGGCCTCGCCGCGGCCGCACTGATCGGCTGTGGCGGCGACGACGATGACGACGACGACACCGCTGCCACCACCAGTGGTTCGACCACCACGAGCGGCGGCGGCTCCACCGCCAGCACGACGACCAGCGACAGTTCCGATGACTCCTCGGACGACTCGGCAACGGACGACGGCGCGGACACCGGCGGAGACGACGCAGCCGAGGAGCCCGCGGGCGAGGGGATGCTGGTCCAGGATCCCAACCTGCCGTACCCGTACCAGTTCCCGGAGCCGCCGGGGCTGACGCCGAAGGCCGGAGGCGTCCTGCGCGTCGCGGCGACGTGGGACGTCGGGTCGATGGACCCGACCGTGTCCGCCGCCGGCGGCACCATCACCGTGCCGAACATGGTCTACGACAAGCTGCTCGGCATGGTCGGTGGGCCGGCGAAGAACCCGTTTGCCATCGAGATCAAGCCGGAGATCGCCTCCTCATGGGAGCGCACACCGGACGGGACCGTCTTCTCGTTCGCGCTGCGCGACGACGTGAAGTGGCAGAACCTGCCGCCGCTGAACGGCCGGCCGCTGGTCGCCGAGGACGTCAGGTACGCCTTCGACCTCTACTCGCAGGAGGGGGTGCACCAGTCGTACTGGACCAACATCGGCTCGATCGACGCGCCCGACGACCACAGCCTCACGATCACGATGTCGAAGGTCACGGCGGACTTCATCCTGCCGCTGGCCAGCCGCTACCAGCTGATCTTCCCCAAGGAGCTGGTCGACGAAGGCACCATCGACAAGAAGGTGATCGGCACCGGCGCGATGATCCTCGATGAGGCCTCGCAGGGCAGCCACGCCATCTTCAGCAAGAACCCGGACTTCTGGGCGAGCGAGGTGTACCTGGACGGCGTCGAGTTCCGGCTCCGCCAGGACTACGCTACCCGCCTCGCCGGGTTCCGCGTCGGCCAGTTCGACTACTGCTACGGGCTGGTGCCGGACATCCGGGCGATGGAGAAGCTGCTGGAGACCAACCCGGACGTGCAGGTGAACTTCAACACCAACGTGCGCGGCAACCCGTTCGGGATGAACCTCTCGAACCCGAAGTTCGCGGACGAGCGCGTGCGGCAGGCGATCAGCCTCGCCATCGACACCGAGTTCATGGAGGACGTGCAGTACGACGGCCTGGCGAAGTCGAACGCGCTCCAGGTGTGGACGTTCGTCTTCGACGATGAGCCCACCGTCGCGAACGGCGACTACGGGCGGTGGCACGGCCGCCACGACGTGGACGAGGCGAAGAAGCTGATCGCGGCAGCCGGGGCGGAAGGGCTCCAGTTCGAGAACTTCTACCACAACTACGGCTCGCCCACCGGGGACCAGCGCTCCGACATCGTCAAGGAGCAGCTGGCCGCCGTCGGCATCGAGCTGACGCCGCGTCACGTGGACTACACGGAGTTCAACTCCACGTGGGTGCCCGGCAAGCTGGAAGAGGCCAGCACGTCGGCGTGGGCCACCGTGGGCTTCGACGCCGACAACTACTTCTACAGCGTGCTGCACTCGCAGTCCTCGGGGAACCGCTGGCAGCTCAACGACCCGCAGGTCGATGCGCTGGCCGAGTCGCAGCAGGTGGAGCTGGACCCGGACGCACGGAGGGACATCCTCCGCGAGATCTGGGACTACATGATGGACAAGGCGTACCACCCGCCGCTGCCCACCCAGTTCAGCTTCGAGGTGTACCAGCCGTGGGTGCGCGGCCTCCGCTTCGGCGGGGTCATGTACTCCAACGGCTCGTACTACGACTGGGGCCACCAGATGGGGACGGCCTGGCTCAACAAGTAGCGAGCACTCCTCGGCACACACCCTCGGTAGAGGGCTTGGCGGGCGGCCTGCGGGCCGCCCGCTTCGCGTCCACGTTCCCCCGTCGGAGCTTGCTAAATCCGTTCGCATAACGTATGCGTATAGCCATTAAGGGCCGCGATGGCTTCGTACGAGCGCGAGTCATCACGTGTTCACGCAACCAGGGAGCAGAGCCATGACCGAATCCGAGAACACCCAACACTGGTGGGCGCCGGAGCTGAGCCGGCGCGCCGTACTGCGAGGTGGCCTGCTCGGAGGGGTGGGCCTCGCCGCGGCGGCCCTCATCGGCTGCGGCGGCGACGACGATGACGACGACGACACGACGGCCACCACGGGCGGCACGAGCGGCGGCGCGTCC
>DAOULE010000071.1:0-10853 GCA_034420575.1 Dehalococcoidia bacterium | reverse complement strand
CCGAGCAGCGCGCCGTCGGGCCGCGCCGCATCCAGGATCGCCTCGGCGTGCCCTCCGAGGCCGACCGTCGCGTCGATGTAACGGCCGCCGGGCCGCACGTCGAGGCCGTCGAGCACCTCGGTGACCATCACGGGGTCGTGGCGCGGGGCCGTGGGGGCGTCGGCGGTCATGCGTCCGCGCCCTCGCTCTCCGCCTCGGCGACCGCGCGCTCGGCGGCCCAGCGCTCCGGGTCCCAGAGCTCGATGTAGTCGCCAAGACCGATCAGGCTCACCCGTCCGTCGAGCCCGGCGCGCTCTCGCATCTCCTGCGGGACGAGGATCCGGCCCTGGCGGTCGAGGTCGACGTGCTGTGCGTCCGGGAGGAAGTTGCGTCGCCGCCGGCGGTCGCCGCGGCGCTGCGTCCCCGATGATCCCAGTCGCTGCTCGGTCTCCGCCTCGAATCCCTGCTGCGTGTAGAGCTCCAGGCAGCCATCCTCGGCGGGCCGCAATACGCCGCCGTCCACCAGCTCCCGACGGAAGACGGCCGGAACCGCGACCCGGCCCCGGTCGTCCATCGAGTGTTCGAAGGTGCCGTAGAGGTACACGGCTCGCCCCCGGTGGGGATGGCACTTGTGCCCCATTTCCCCCCACAACGCTCCCGGAGCCTACCACGCGCCCCATCGCATGGCAACGCCGTCCCATGCCGCGCGTTTGCTACGATCCGGGGCGGGAGAATGCGATGACCGAACAGGGCGCCCTCGGACGCGCCGCCGTGCTCACCGTCAGCGACCGCGCCGCCGCCGGCGCGTTCGTCGACACGGCGGGGCCCGCCGTCGCCGCGATGCTGCGCGAGGCCGGCTTCGAGGCGGCCGATCCCGACGTACTGCCCGACGACCCCGACGCCATCGCCGCCTGGCTGCGCCGCCAGGCGGACGAGGAGCGCGTGGCACTCGCGATCACCGCAGGCGGCACCGGCCTCGGACCGCGCGACCGCACGCCTCAGGCAACGGAGAGCGTGCTCGACTACCGCGTCGAGGGGCTCGCGGAGGCGATGCGGGCCGCCTCGATCGCGATCGTGCCGACGGCCATGCTGTCGCGCGCCGTCGCGGGGGTGCGAGGGCGCACGCTGATCCTCAACCTGCCCGGCAGCGAGCGCGGGGCGCGCGAGAACCTCGAGGTTGTGCTCCCGGTCCTCGCGCACGCGGTCGCGCAGCTCACCGGTGACGCCGAGCCCTCGCCGCCCTCGGGCACGCACGGCCGCGGCTAGCCGCGGCGAGTCTCATGCGGCTCGACATCCTCACGCTGTTCCCGGGCATCTTCCGCGGCCCCCTGGACGAGACCATCCTGCGTCGCGCCATCGACGGAGGGCTCGTCGAGGTCGAGCTGCACGATCTGCGCGAGTGGGCGACCGACCGCCACCGCACCGTCGACGACTACCCGTTCGGCGGGGGTCCCGGCATGGTCATGAAGCCGGAGCCGATCTTCGCCGCTGTCGAGGCCATCCAGCCGCTCGCCGAGCCGGAGGCGCCCGTCGTGCTCATGACACCGCAGGGTCGCCGCCTCGACCATGCGCTCGCCGTCGAGCTGGCAGCGCATCCGCGCCTGCTCATCGTGTGCGGGCGCTACGAGGGCGTCGACGAGCGGGTGCGCGAACACCTCGTCGACGTGGAGGTGTCGGTCGCCGACGTCGTGGTCTCAGGCGGCGAGCTGCCGGCGCTGCTGCTCGTGGACGCGCTGGTGCGGCGCGTGCCGGGCGTGCTGGGCGGCGAGGGATCGCTGTCGGAGGAGTCGTTCGAGGGCGGGCTACTCGAGTACCCGCAGTACACGCGGCCGGCCGAGTTTCGTGGGTGGACGCCGCCCGACGTGCTGCTGTCCGGCCACCACGGCGAGATCGCGAAGTGGCGCCGCCGCCAGCGCCTGGCGCGCACGCGCGCCCGCCGCCCGGACCTGCTCGCCGCCGCCGACCTCAGCGACGAGGATCGCGCGTGGCTCGACGCCAACCCGGAGCCACCCCTAGACTGAAGAGCCGACCCGGACACCACAGCACGCGAGTTCACGATGGCCATCGATCTGCGCGACATCGCGCCTGCCCGCAACGAGACGATCCCCGAGTTCCGCGCGGGCGACAACGTCGCCGTCCACGTACGCGTCGTCGAGGGCGAACGCGAACGCATCCAGGTGTTCGAGGGCACGGTGCTGCGCGTCCGCAAGGGCCACAACGGCAGCTTCACCGTGCGCCGGGTCGCCTCGGGTGTAGGCGTGGAGCGGACGTTCCCGCTCAACGGCAAGCGCATCGATCGGGTCGAGGTGACGCGCCGAGGCCGCGTCCGCCGCTCGCGCCTGTACTACCTGCGTGGCCGCACGGGCCGCGCGGCGCGCGTGCGAGAGGCGCGCCGCCGCTAGCTACTAGGGCCCGGCGACCGCCGCGACGGCCGCGGCAATCGCGGCAGCAGCCACCATCCCACCGAGCATGGCCCCGACTCTCCAGCGGGTCATCCGGACTTCCATCTGGGTCATGCGGAGTTCGAGTTGATGTATCTCCGCGCGCAGTTCGGCACGGAGCACGTTGAACTCCGATCGGAGTTCGTCGAATTCCGATCGAAGCCCGTGGAACTCCGACCGGAGCCCGTCGGATTCTGACCGGAACCCGCCGAACTCTGAGCGGACCACGTCCAACTCGGACCGCAGCACGTCTCGGGTCACGAACTCGCTCGATGAAGCGTCGGCTGTCATGGGAGCGCATCTCTTCCATCCCGTGGGAGCGGGAGGCCACTGTAGCACAAACATCAGTGTTGAATGAACAGTCCGTTTGTTATGAAGCCCGTAGCGTCGTGCTCCGTATGATCACTCCATGACCAACGATCCTGCGAGCGAGGCCCGCGCGCGCTTTGTGCAGGTCGCCGTCAATGCCGGGCGGCCGACGTTGATGACCTTCTCGTACCGCGTCCCGGCGGGGCGCGAGGTCGAGCCCGGCGAGGTCGTGCACGTCCCGTTCGGACGCCAGGAGCTGCAGGGCGTGGTCGTCGAGGGGCCCACCTACATGCCCGGCTACTCCGGCGACATCCGCGAGTTGCTGCCGCCCGTCGAGGGGGCGCCACGCCTCGACGATACGCAGCTCCAACTCGCCGACTGGATCGCCGAGTACTACCTCGCGCCGCCGTGGGAGGCGCACGCGCTCATGCTGCCGCCCGGCGCGGGCGAGCGCCCGCGCACCTACGTGGTGCGAGGTGAGGCGGAGCGGCCGCCGACGCTCTCCGCGCGCCAGGGGCAGCTGTACGACCTGCTGGACGAGACGCCGCGCGAGGTCGGCGACCTGCGCGGAGCCGTGGGAGCGCGCGGCTTTGACGCCACCCTCGGCGCACTCGTCCGGCGCGGGCTCGCCGAACGACGCTACGAGCTTGCCCGGCCACGGGGCCGGCCTCGCATCGTCGAGGTCGTGCGGCTCGCCGCCGATCCCGACAGGGCCCGGGCGTTCGCCGCGAGCATCGAGGGACGCCGGGCGTCGCGCCGCGCCCGCGCGCTGCGGGCGCTCCTCGACGCGGACGGCGAGGCGATCCCGTTCGACGATCTCGGCCGGATTGCCCGCGGTGCGCCGGCGGTCGAGACACTCATCTCGGACGGGCTGCTGGAGGTCGACGGGCAGCGCAACGTCCGGCTCGCCCTCGATCCCGCCGCCGCCGAGGGGCGCATCCGGGAGCTGACGCGCACGCGCGCCCAGGCCGCGGGCGCCTCGCTGCTGGAAAACCTCGCGGCGGAGCCCGGGGTCGAGCTTCGCGTGGGCAGCCTGGCGCGCGAGTTCGGCAGCGGCGCGGCCGAGGCCGTCGAGCACCTGCGCGAGGCCGGGCTGATCGAGGTCGCCGAGGTGCTCGACGAGCGCGACCCGCTGCGCGACCTCGACGTCGCGACGCGCCCGCCGGTCCAGTTGCTGCACGAGCAGCGAGCCGCCGGGGCCGCCATCCGGGACGCCATCGACCGGGCCGACGGCAGCACGCTGCTGCTGAACGGCGTGACGGGCAGCGGCAAGACCGAGGTCTACCTCAACGCGCTCGCGCACGCGGTGGGACTCGGGCGGCGCGGCATCGTGCTGGTGCCCGAGATCGCGCTCACGCCGCAGACCGTGCGGCGGTTCGCCGAGCGCTTCCCCGGTCGAGTCGGGGTGCTGCACTCGGGGCTCTCGCTCGGGGAGGCGTACGACCAGTGGACGCAGATCGCCGCCGGGGCGTTCGACGTCGTGGTCGGCTCGCGCTCCGCCATCTTCGCGCCGCAGCCCGACCTTGGCCTGATCGTCATCGACGAGGCGCACGAGTGGACCTACAAGCAGAACGACCCCGCGCCGCGCTACGACGCGCGCACGGTCGCCCAGCGCCTGGGCGAGTTGACGGGCGCGGCCGTCGTGTTCGGCACCGCCACCCCGGATGCCGAGCGCTGGTACGGCGCCGCCGAGGGAGACATCGAGCGCCTCGACCTCCCTCGCCGGCTGCGGCCGGTGCGCCAGCCGGACGGGGCGTCCCAGCTCTGGCCCGTCGACGAGCTCCCAGAGATCGAGGTCGTCGACGTGCGCGGCGCGCGCGAGCTGCTCTCGGGCACGCTGGTCGAGGCACTCGGGCACACCCTCGACCGCGACGAGCAGGCGTTGCTGTTCCTCAACCGGCGCGGGCTCGCCGGCTTCCTGCTGTGCGCGCGCGGCCACTCGCCGTCGTGTCCGAGCTGCGACGTGTCGCTCGCGTTGCACCATCCCCCGGACGCCGAGCCCGGTTCACTGGGGCGCCTCGTCTGCCACCAGTGCAGCCGCTCGCGCCCGGCCGCGCCTCGATGCGAGGAATGCGGCGGCGCGGTCCGGCCGGCGCAGGCCGGCACGCAGGCGGTCGAGCGCGAGGTGCGGCGGCTGTTCCCGACCGCGCGCATCGTGCGCTGGGACCGCGACACAGCCCGCCGCCAGTCCGATCACGACGCCATCCTCGGCCAGTTGCAGCGGCACGAGGCCGACGTGCTGGTCGGCACGCAGATGATCGCGAAGGGCCTCGACCTGCCGCTGGTGACCCTCGTCGGCGTCGTGCTCGCCGACTACGGGCTGCGGTCGGGCGACTTCCGCGCGCGCGAGCGCACCTTCCAACTGCTCACGCAGGTGGCAGGCCGGGCCGGGCGCGCCGACCTGCACGGGCGGGTGATCGTCCAGACGCTCGCACCCGAAGACCACGTCGTCCAGGCCGTCGCGGGCTACGACGCTGACGGGTTCTTCGAGGAGGAGCTGCGCTGGCGCGCGGAGTTCCGCTACCCGCCGTTCACGAGTCTCGCCCGCCTGGTCTTCGCCCACACCAACGCCGCGTTCGCGGTGGAGGAGGCGCACCGTATGCGCGACGAGGTGCGCCGGGTGGCCGCGGGTCTGCCGGGCGTCGACGTGCTGGGACCGGCGCCACCGCAGATCGCTCGGCGGCGCGGGCGTCACCGCTGGGCGCTGCTCGTGCGCGCGCCGGACCCCGGCGAGGTCCTGCGTGAAGTCGAGCTACCCGTGGGCTGGACGGTGGATGTCGACCCCATGCTGCTCGACTGAGCCTGCTGGGCGCGGACGCTTGCGGGGTTGTCGGCTAGAATCGACCCCCTGCAAGCACGCCGTTCTGCCAGCGACAGCAGGAGCCAGCGCTGACCGTACGACCCATCCGCTACCTCGGCGACCCGGTGCTGCGCCGACGCGCGAGCGAAGTGCCGCGCGTCGACGAGTCGATCCGCGACCTCGTCGACGACATGATCGAGTCGATGTACGCCGCCGACGGCGTGGGCCTCGCGGCCCCGCAGATCGGGATCGGGCTGCGCATCGTGGTGCTCGGGATGCCCGACGAGGATCCCGTGTCGATCATCAACCCCGTGATCGTCGAGCGCTCCGGCGAGCGGGAGCTCGAGGGCGAGGGCTGCCTGTCGGTACCCGGATACCGCGGAAGCGTCACCCGCGCTCACGAGGTGACGGTCGAGGGCCTGGATGCCGAGGGCCGCCAGCTACGCATCACCGCGTGCGACAACCTGCTCGCCCAGGCGATCGAGCACGAGGTCGACCACATCAACGGGTTCCTCTACGTCGACCGGCTCACCAGCATCGACACGCTGACGAAGCTGGAGAGCGGCGACTGGGGTCCCGGCGCAGCTGAAGGCGAGCCGGACGGGGACGAGGGCGCCTGATGGAGTTCTTCGTCGCGCTGCTCTTCGTCGTTGCCGCCTTCTACTTCATCCTGCTGCGCCCCGTGATGAACCAGCAGCGCCGCCGCCGCAGCGACCTCGCCGCGCTCGACGTGGGCGACGAGGTGCTCACCAGCGGGGGGTTCTACGCGACGGTGCGGGCCATCCGCACGATGGAGGACGGCCCGCAGGAGATCATGCTTGAGGTCGCTCCCGGCGTGGAGCTGCGTGCGACCCCGGACGCCATCCAGTACGTGACCCCTCGCACCACCGAAGGCGCCGGGTCTTCCGACGAGACGGACTCAGCGTAGGTGCGAATCGGGCCAACACCGTGATACGACGCATCCTCCCGCTGCTCGGCATCTTCGTGCTCGCCGCGTCGTCCCTGTACGTGGTGTGGCCCTCGGAGCCCGACAAGTGGCTGCCGCCCGGCGTGCCGTGGCCAGAAGGCCAGGGCGTCACGATCGGCGACTTCGAGCGCCAGACGATCCGCCTCGGCCTCGACCTGCAGGGCGGCTCGCGCCTGCTCCTCCAGGCCTCCCTCCCTGAGGACGCCGAGGGCGATATCGAAGACGGGATCGAGGGCGCACTGAGTGTGCTGCGCCGCCGCGTCGACGCCTCCGGCGTCGCCGAGGCCGAAGTGACGCGACAGGGCGAACGCAACATCTCGATCCAGCTGCCGGGACTGGACCCCGAGGAGGCCCGGGCGCTGCTAGGGCGCACGGCGCTGCTCCAGTTCTGCGAAGCCGGCGACGACCTCGGCGGTGGCACCCCGTGCGACGAATCGGGCCGGTGGGTGCAGGCGCAGGGCATCCTCGACGGCCAGGCCACCGCGCTGACCGGGCGGTTCCTGCGGCCGAACTCGTTCGTCGGCGCCGACCCGCTCGGCAACCCGCTCGTGCAGTTCGAGTGGACCACCGAGGGCGCGGTCCTCTCCGAGCAGGTCACCTCGCGGCTCATCGGCCAGCAGCTCGCGATCTTCCTCGACAACGAGCTGCTGTCGGCGCCCGTCGTACGCGCCGTGATCACCGACCGCGGCGTCATCGACGGGATGCCGCTGACCTCGGTCGAGGGCAGGACGGGCGCCCGCGAGCTGGTTGTGCAGCTCAACTCCGGTGCGCTCCCGGTCCAGCTCACCGTGCTGCAGGAGCAGGAAGTCGACGCGACGCTCGGCGAGGACTCGGTGCAGCGGTCCGTGCTGGCCGGGGAGATCGGTCTGCTGCTTGTCGCGCTGTTCATGATCCTCTACTACCGCTTCCCCGGATTCCTCGCGGCCCTCGCGCTGCTCGTCTACACGCTGCTCACGATGGCGGTGTTCAAGCTGATCCCGGTCACGCTCAACCTCGCCGGGATCGCGGCGTTCGTGCTCTCGGTCGGTATGGCCGTCGACGCCAACATCCTGATCTTCGAGCGCATGAAGGAGGAGCTGCGCAACGGGCGGGCCTACCGCACGGCCCTCGACGCCGGCTTCGCGCGGGCGTGGTCCTCGATCCGCGACTCCAACGTGAGCACGCTCATCACCTGCTTCATCCTCTTCATCCTCGGCGGCGGCCTCGAGGTGCCCGGCCTCGGAGCGTTCGAGGCGCCGCTGGTACAGGGCTTCGCCGTCACGCTGGCCGTGGGAGTGCTCGTCTCGATGTTCTCGGCGATCACCGTCACGCGGACGCTGATGAAGGCGCTCGCGGGCACGCCGTTCGCGCGCCAGCCCGACCTGCTCGGCACGGGCGTGCGCTCCTACCGGGGCGTGCGCGAGACGACCGAGGGATAGGCGGCGCCGATGCGATCCCTCGACCTCGTCGGCACCCGCAAGTGGTTCTTCCTGTTCAGCGGGACGCTTGTCATCGCGTCGCTCATCCTGCTCGCGATTCCGCCCACGCTACGCCCCGGTATCGAGTTCACGGCCGGCACGACGACGCTCGTGCGCTTCGAGCGTGAGGTCGACCAGGCGGCGCTGCGCGCCGCCTACGCCGACCTCGGACACCCCGAGGCGCGGATCCAGTCGACTGGCCCTCGCGAGTACCTGATCCGGACGAGCGAACTGCGAGTCCCGGACAGCGCGCTCATCGAGGTCAACCCCACGGCTCCGCCGGACGAGGGGCCGACGGCCGAACTCGGCACGGTGCTGCTCGGCGCCGAGGGCGCGACCGGTGAGGTCGCGCTGCGCGTCTTCAACTTCGCCGTCTGCGACTTCGGCAGCGAGATCGAGCGCTTCGACGCCGGGACCGAGGCGGTCGTCTTTGACGAGGTGCACGAAGCCGACTGCGTCACCGACATCGAAGACGCGGCGGAGACCGACGACCCCGAGGCCTCCGGGGATGCCGCCGACGACGAGCCGGAGCCGACGGAGACGCCCGACGACGCAACGGACGAGGCTACCGAGGCCGCTCAGCCCGAGGACGACGGCGAACTCCTGGCGTACCGCGTGCAGGTCGGCGGGCCCGACGGGGCGACGGGGTTCGTCGCACCCGAGGACACCCACGCCTTCCTCGCACCCGGCGAGGGGCGTCCGGAGCCCGAGGCGCCTGCCGAGGACCTCGGCGAGCGGGGCGAGATCGAGGACGCGCTGGGGAAGCAGTTCGGGCGCTTCGAGGTGCTGGAGTTCGCCTCGGTCTCGGCGGTGGTGTCCACGCAGGCGGTGCGCAACGCGACCATCGCCGTGGCGGTCGCCGCGGTGTTCATCATGGCCTACATCATCTTCGCGTTCTCGAGCGTGCCGAGGCCGGTGCGGTATGCGTCGGCGGCCATCGTCGCGCTCGCGCACGACACCATCATCGTGCTGGGCGCGTTCTCGCTCTTCGGGAAGGTCTTCGAGACGGAGATCAACCTGATGTTCGTGACCGGCCTGCTCACCATCATCGGCTTCTCGGTACACGACACCATCGTGATCTTTGACCGCGTGCGCGAGAACGTGCGGATCGCGCCGCAGGCGCGGTTCGCCGACAACGTGAACGCAGCGCTCGTGCAGACGCTGGGCCGTTCGCTCAACACGTCGATCACGCTGGTGTTCACGATCCTCGCGCTGCTGTGGCTGGGCGGAGCGACGATCCAGTCGTTCCTCGTCGTGCTGCTGGTGGGTGTGATTGCCGGAGCCTACTCGAGTATCGGGATCGCGGCGCAGGTGCTGGTCGCGTGGGACGAGGGCGACTTCGCGCGGCTGCTGGGGCGGTTCAGGCGCGGCGGCGGGTCGAGCGAGGAGGCCGCGGCGACGTAGCCGCAGGCGCCTGGACGTGGGTGACTACGAGTCTGCGCTCGACCCTGGCCGTCCTGGGAGCCCGCGTGCGCTCTTGCGCTCCCTGCGTGCTTGCCCGGATACTCGACTAAGTCCAGCTTAGCTAAGGGGTGCCCCGATGCAGGTCAACATGCACGAAGCGAAGTCGCAGCTCTCCCGGCTAGGCGAACTGGCCTGGGGCGGTGAGGAGATCGTGATCGCCAGGGCCGGTAAGCCATACTTGCTGCTCCAACCCTACCGGGAGCGCCAGCGGCGTGAACTGGGATCGCTTGAAGGCCAGATCTGGATCGCCGACGACTTCGACGTCACCCCGCAGGAGATCATCGAGGCGTTCGAGGGCGCCGACGCGTAATGCGGCGCTTGCTGCTCGACACGCAGGTCCTGGTCTGGGCGCTTGGGAATCACCCGAGGCTCGGGCCGGCCGCCCGCGACGCCATCACGGATCCCCTCAACGACGCGTATGTGAGCGCAGCCTCGATCTGGGAGATCGCCATCAAGCAGGCCCTGGGGAAGCTGCGGGCTCCGCCGGACCTGGCTGGGCGCGTGGAGCGGGACGGCTTCAACGGTCTGCCCATCACCCTCTCACATGCCCAGCATGTGGGAGGGCTGCCTGCCGTTCACGGCGATCCGTTTGACCGGCTGCTTGTGGCCCAGGCGCAGGTCGAGGGGTTGACCATCGTGACGTCCGACAGCGTCATCCCCCGGTACGGCGTCCAGACCATGTCCGCCGAACACTGAGCGCCCGAGCATCGGGGGGGGGGGGGACGCGGTTCTGGAGAAGGCGGCCCTGCGGCGCGATCAGCGCCAGCGCACGATCACGACGCCGCCCAGCACCACCAGCACGCCCACCAGCCGCAGCAGCGTCACCCGCTGCGGCTCGTTCCCGAACGCGCCGACGTGGTCCATCACGAGCGCGCCGGCCAGCGTGCCCGCCGTCACCACGCTGAAGAGCAACGCCACCCCCAGCTTCGGCGCGAGCGCCGCGCCGCCGACGATGAACGCCGCGCCGAACAGCCCCACGCCCGCCAGGTAGGCGCTCGGCCCCTGGAACGCGAGCACCAGCACGCCGACCGAGAGCAGGCCGATCACCGCGAAGATCCACCAGCGGTCGAACGGGAGCGGCAGGTCCACCATGTCGCCTCGCGCGCTGCGGATCGCGAGCACCGCCGCGATGCCCGCGACGGTGCCGAAGATCGAGAGCCAGCCGGCCTCGACGGCGCCGCGGTCGCGCCCGATCGCGCCAAGCATCGCGACCTGCACAGACGCGCCGACGCCGATCGAGAGCGCGAGGCCGAGTTGCAGCAGCTGGGTCACGCGGGAGTCCTCGCCAGCACGCGCTCGTCGCCACGACGCCGCGTGACGCCCTCGCGGTCGAGGCGTTCGAGCATCGCCTGCGTGGCGCGGCGGTTGGTGCCGATCGCGTCGCGCAGCTGCGCCAGCGTCGCGGAGCCCTGCGCCTCGATCAAGGCGACGACGGT
>DAOULE010000070.1:0-9062 GCA_034420575.1 Dehalococcoidia bacterium | reverse complement strand
CGGGCGAGGGCGGTGGGATCGCGATCCCGTCGGGCGTCTTCTTCCAGGTGCTGGTGTCCGGCTCGCTCGTCATCGTGCGCCCCCTTCGGTGCTCGCGAGACGGTACCACGCCGCGGCCCCGTCACGCGGTACGCTGCACGGGCCGAGAGTCGAGGCGAGGAGGTCCGCGATGCCCATGCTCGATGTCACCGGTGGCGAGCTCTACTACGAGGACCGCGGCGACGGCGACCGCGCGATTGTGTTCGCCCACGGCGCGGGCGGGAACCACCTCAGCTGGTGGCAGCAGGTCCCGCACTTCTCGCAGCGCTACCGCTGCATCACCATCGACCACCGCGGCTTCGGCCAGAGCCTCGACCACTCGGGCGAGGCGATCCGCGCCTACCCGCGTGACCTCGAGGAGCTCCTCGACCACCTCGGCGTGTCCTCGACGGCGATCATCGCGCAGTCGATGGGCGGGTTCACGGGCATGACCTTCGCGGGGACCCACCCGGAGCGCGTGTGGGCGCTCGTCATGGCCAACACCTTCCTCGGCGTCGGCGACGAGGACCTCATGGCGCGGGCGCGCGAGCACTGGGCCAGCCTCGCACGCCTGGACCCGGCCGTCGTGCCCGCCGAGCAGACCAACATGGTGGGCGACCGCTTCAAGCGGGAGCACCCGGAGCGGCTCTTCCTCTACCAGCAGGTCCGCGCGCTCAACCCGGCGATCGACCTCCCCGAGGGCTACACCATCGAGGACGGCGCGATCCCCGTCGAGGACCTCGCCAACCTCGACGTGCCCGTGCTGTTCCTCGCGGGCGAGGAGGACGCCACGATCCCCATCGAGCTGACGGCGGCGGCGCAGCAGCACGTGGCGGGCTCGCGCATCGAGCGCGTGCCGGAGGCGGGCCACTCGCTGTACTGGGAGATGCCGGAGCTCTTCAACGCGCGCGTCGACGTCTTCTTCGACGAGGTGCTATCGGGTTAGGCTGGTGCGCCCGCGCGAGCCCCGAGGAGACTCATGACCTCCTCGGCGGCCCCGACTCCGCTCGCGAGAGCGCCATTGACGGAAGGCACGCGGGTGTAGTCGCCGGCCAGGAACAGGTTCCCGACGTGGTCGCCGAGTCGTCGGCGCATGTCGGCAACGGCAGTGAACATCCCCGGCGGTCCCATGCACACCGCCTCCCGCCAGCGGTAGACGCGGTAGAAGATCCCCTCGTCGTCGGCCGGGGGTCGGGAGCCCGGCGGCGGGTTGCGGCGCGCGTCCCGCAGCAGCTCGCGCCTGATCTCCTCGTCGTCCAGCGGGGTGAGCTCCCTCGCCCGATCCTGCCCCACGATGAGATCGAGCGTGCTCTTCCCGGGAGGGGTGCACGCGGGCAGGTTGATGGAGCGGTCCAACAGGAGTGGTGTGTCGTCCTCGGGGTAGAGCACGCCGTTCCAGCCGGGCGGGAGCGGCGCGTGGTCGAGACCGATCACCACCCGGCACCCGGACGAGTAGGTGATGTCGCCGAGCGTCTGCTGCATCTCCTCAGGAAGGTCGGGAAGGATGTGCGGCACCTGCGAGGGCGGGACCGCGCAGATGACCGCGTCGGCCTCGATCGTCTCGCCGTCGACCACCACCCCAGCCACGACGCCGTCACGGACGATGACGCGCCGGACGGGTGTCGAGGCGCGGATGGCGTCCGCGCAAGCCTCGGACAGGGCGTCCGCAAGGAAGCCGACTCCCTGCTCCGGGACGTAGAGCTGGTCGCCCTTCAGCAGCATCTGCGCCAGGTACGTACGCATGTAGGCCTCGCCGGACTGCCCGACGTCGCCCATCGTCATCTCGAGGAACCCCCGCAGGCTCACTTGCATCGACTCAGGCACGCCGATTCGCCGGAGGTAGTCGCCAAAGCTCTCGTCCCCATCGAGCTCGGCAATACGGCTATCGCTGGCGAAGTTCAGGTACTCGGACTGCCTGGCGATCCCCCGGAACAGCCTCGATCCGACCCGGAGCGCGCTGGGCGACAGGAAGCCGAGGGCCCGCGCTGCGGACAGGTTGCGGACCAGGTTGTGCGCGGAGAGGCCCGGGGTCGTGGTCACCCAGCGCCCGTTCCGGTACCACCCGATCCGCATCCCGGAGCGGACGAGCGGCACGCCCAGCTCCTCGCAGATGCGGAACGCGACGTCATAGGAGGAGCAGAAAAAGTCGGCGCCCGTGTCTATCGCGAACCCCTCGACCCGGTCGCCCGCGAGGCGCCCGCCGACATGGTCGCCGGCCTCAAGCAGGGTCGAAGCGATGCCGTGCTGTTGCAAGGTGTACGCCGCCGCAAGTCCGGCTGCACCACCTCCGATGACAACAATCTGACTCGGAGCCACGCCGTCTTGCATATACCTTACATTCGTTTTCTGTGAGTATCATTTTACATGACAACAGGTGTCCGGAACAGCCAGGAGCTGGTCTCAAAGCGGGGGAAGCACAGGTCAGCGCTAAATCGATGCGGGGGCCGGGACCTGCTTCGGCGGCGGCTCGCGCGAGACGAGGATCGCCGTCGCGCCCGCCAGGTAGGCGAGCACGAACCCTGCGTAGACGCCCTCGTACGACCCGGCCAGGTCGAAGTACAGGCCGGCGAGGATCGGCCCGGCCGCGCCGAGCAGGATCGTGATCGGCAGGCCCACGCTCCGCACCGCCCCGATGTACACGCGCCCGAAGTACTTCGCGAAGATGAACTCGCTCAGCGGCACCGTCCCGCCGAACCCGAAGCCCCACAGGAAGAACGCGACGAACATGAGCGGCAGCGCCCCCGTCGGCGCCGCGACCAGCATCAGCACGACGCCCGTCGCCGAGGTCGCGAGGGCTGTCGCGCCGAGGTAGCGGACGTGGACGCGCTGCAGGAAGAAGCCCCACACGAACTTCGAGGTGAGGTTCGCGCCGCCGTTCACGGCAAGGGCCAGCGCCGCCTCGGCGCGCGCGAAGCCGTGGTCCGTCATGAACGGGATGGCGTGTACGAGCACGCCGGACAGCGCCATCATGTTCAGGCCGTACCCGGCGATGAGCAGCCAGATCGCTCGCGTCCGCACCGCCTCGGCGCGCGTGTAGGAGTTGGCCGCGTCGCGCGCCTGCGCCTCGGCAGCCGCCGTACTCGCGCCCTCGGCCGCCTCGGGGTCGAGGCCGTCGGGGAGCATCCCGTAGTCCTCGGGCCGCCGCCGCATGATCAGCGCCACGGGCACGATCACCACGAACATCGCTACCGCGAGCGCCGTGTACGCGTCGCGCCACCCGACCGCGTCGACGACGCGCGTCATCGTCACCGGCATGACCAGCCCGGCGAACGAGACGCCCGAGGAGCCGAGCGCGATCGCCCAGCCTCTCCGCACCACGAACCACTTCGAGAGCGTCACGTTCGAGACCAGCGGGCCGACCATCGAGAAGCCCGCGCCGCCGGCGGCCATCGAGAGCGCGATGAACTGCCACAGCTCCTCGACGCGCGACATGCCGAGGAAGGCCAGCGCGTAGATGCACGCGCCCGCGAGCATCGGCGGCCGCGCCCCGTGGCGGTCGACGAGCGGCCCGACAATAAACCCCGAGATCCCGCCGAGCAGGAACGCCGCCGAGCCGCCGAGCGTGAACTCGGCGGCGCTCCACCCGAGCTCCTCGGTCATCGGCCGCAGGAACACCCCGGCGATGGCGCCCGCGGTCCCCATCGCCGCGAACTGCGCGATGACCGCGCCCCCGACGATCCACCAGCCCCAGTAGACGCCTCGCCGCTCCGGGCGAGGCGACAGGGGTTCGGGCTCGTCGAGCGGGGCCTGGGGCTTGGCGGTCATGGCGAGGAGTCAGAGAGAACGATCTCGATGCCTTCGACGCTCCCCCTGCTCACATCCAACGAGGTGCGTTCGTCCTCTCCGACCACAATGCCGCCATCGCCGTACCAACCGATGGGGCTTCCGTTGACAAAGATCCTGAGCCAGGTCGTACTAGCTGCCGCCGCGACCTTAAACGCTCCGTCATCCCACACCGTGCTGCAGCCGCGAGCCACGTAGGGCGAGGACGGTTCCGCGCAGACAAACATGGTCCACGAGGCGAGAGCCGCAACAGGTCCGACCACAGTCCCGCTGATGAACCCGGGCAGCCTGATCTCGATTCCCCGGACGCCGCTGCCCTGCACCTGTATGGCAGTGCGCTGACTCTTGCTCACAAACGAGCCGTCTTCTCCGTACCAGCCTGACGGCCAACCTCTTCCCCCGACGTTCAACCACACCTCACCGGGCAGAACTCTCACGACGAACGTCCCGTCCGCTGCGGTATCGGCGCACTCCGTCTCGGTAAAGGTTGGGCGGACGGCGCAGACACGGATCGACGCTGCGGGTTTAGCGTCCGGGCCGAACACGATCCCGGCGACACTGGAGGACCCCTCGATCCCTTCGTTGCAGAGCGGCTCTTCCTCTCGTACCAGCAGGTCTGGGTAGACCCGGATGACCAGATCCTCCCGGCCTGCTTGCGTCAGTTCAATCGAGGTCAGCGGACCACACTTGTTCACCTCGCCGGTGTCGGGGTCAACCGACAGTTGGTGGGTTCCAAGCAGGTCGAGGACGTAGTTCCCCTCGGGAACGTCCACCCCGAAGGTCCCATCGGGACCCGTGACTGTGAGCACGGGGAAGCGACTGCCCTTCGTTCTGAGCATGATGGCGACATCAGGCACCGGCGCACCATCGAGGTCCACAAGGACGCCACCGATTGTCGGGGCGCTCGTCCGCAGCTCATCACGATGCGCCTCCACTGCCTCAACAAACGCTTCAGGCGTGATGTCGAATGTCGAGACAAACGACTCTCGCCAATCGTCGGTCTGGGCGAGTGACAGCCAGAACTCGACGTGTGAGCGGTCGTTGCCGGAGTGTGTGACGAGCCACGAAATGGCGGCGCCCGCAATCTCGTAGTGGTCTGGATGCAACCCTCCATGCGTCAGTGTGGCGGGCGTGAAGCCGTGCGTGGGCAGGCCACCTTCGATCGCAGTCACGAATGGGATGTCGGTCACGACGAGTTCCCATGCGAACAGGGCCTCCGCGCTCAGATCAGAGCCGAACGCCTTCAGGCGATGCTCGTAGTAGAGCGTCTCGGCATATGTCGCCGACCCCTCAATGAGCCAGCCGGGTGCAGACCTCGTGCTGTCGGCGCGGGACGAGAGCACGTGGTGCTGCAGCACGTGGTAGTACTCGTGCGCAAGCAGTCGCTCGCGCCGTCCGGGCTTCGTGATCACGATGAACGCCGCCGGTGACATCCCACCGCGGCTCGTCACCCAGCCCCCTACCTCCGACGCCGAGAGAGGTGGCTCGTCTCCGTACAGGTCCCGGAACATGGATGCGACGGGCTCGTACTGCTGTGAGAAGTACAGCGTGAAGTCAGGCGCGACGATGTTGTAGCGCTCCTCGAAGAACAGTGACACACGTCCCAGTTCGCCGCGAACCTCGGCCTGCAGCTCGTCCGGTGTGTCGCCCAGGAACACGATTCGCTGATCCGGCCCGAGTTCCGGCCTGAAATCCTCCGGCCTGGTCACTGTCCCAGTCTCACCCTGCGTGATGGTCGCTGGAGGTCTGGGCGTCGGAGATGGTGTTGGCGACGCCGGTGTCGGCGTCGGCGTCGGCGTTGGGGTCGTGGGCGGCGCCGCTGGCGTAGCGGTCGCCGCGGGCGTTGAGGTCGCAGCAGGCGTGAGGATCGGCGCGGCCGCTGACGCAGGCACAGGGGCGATCGGCGTGGCTGGCGTGTCTGGCGCCCTCGTCACCGCCACCGGCACCTCGATGGCGGCCGTCGGCTCCCCGTCCCGCTGCGTCGCCACTACGGCGATCACCAGCATGGCCGTGACGGACACCACGGCCACCCCCGCCGCCACTGCACCACCTGTCCCCACCCAGGCAACGGATCGACCGATCAGCCCGAGCGCCGACGGAATGGCGCCCAGTGCCCCGAGGCGTCCTCGACTCCTGTCCGGTCGCCATTCCGCGAGGGCGCGTCGGTCCTGCAGCTCGAGCTTCCCGAGCATGTTCGAGATGTGGTACTTCACCGCGTCGCCGCTGATGCCGAGCCGCGAGGCGATCTCGGCGTTCGTGCCGCCCTCGCGCAGTTCCTCCAGCACGCGCCACTCGGCCGGCGTCAGCACATCGGGGTGGCGAGGGCGGCCGCGGGGGTTGCGCTCCATGCGATGCATCGTAGGACGGTCGGCGGGCGATTTTCCCTACCCGGCCCCCTCGGGCCGCGGCAGGTGCGCGCTCACGCCCCCAGCCAGCGCGCGAACCACTCCACCACCCGGTCGTAGTACTCCCGGCGCAGGCTCGGGTGGCCGACGCGCAGGAAGAGGTGCGAGCAGTCCGGGTAGCGGATGAACTCGACCGTCTTGCCGCGGCGCCTCAGACCCGCGAACAGCTCCTCGGACTGCGAGATCGGGACGCGGATATCCGCGTCGCCGTGCTGCAGCAGCACCGGCGTCTCGATCGCGGCGACGTACATGACGGGGGAGCGCTCCAGGTAGTGCTCGAGGCGGTCCTGTGGCAGCCCGCCCCACTGCTGCTCGCCGAAGCTCGCGGCGATGTCCGTCTGGCCGTACATCGAGAGCAGGTTCGTGACCGGTGCGCCGATGGCCGCCGCGCGGAACCGTTGGTCGTGGCCGATAAGCCACGACGACATGAACCCGCCGTACGAGTAGCCATGCACGCCCAGCCGGTCCGCGTTGACGTACGGCCGCTTGCAGACCGCGGCGAGCGCGGCGAGGAGGTCGCGGGCGTCTTCGCCGCCCCAGTCCTCGAAGACCGCGCTCGTGAAGTCCTCGCCGTAGGTCGTGGAGCCGCGCGGGTTCGTGTAGAGCACGAGGTTGCCCGCGCACGCGATCACCTGGTGCAGCGGGCTGAACCCCGTGCCGAAGAAGCCGTTCGGCCCGCCGTGGATCTCGAGCACCAGCGGGTAGCGGCGTGACTCGTCGAAGCCCGGCGGGTAGACGAGGAAGCAGTCGATCTCGACGCCGTCGCGCTCCACCTGGAAGCGCTCGGTGCGCCCGATGGCGTGGCTCGCGAGGTACTCCCCGGCGCTCGACGTGAGCACAGTGCTGCCGCCGCCGTCGAGGTCGAACGTGGTGACTTCGCCCGGCCGGTCGAGTGTCGAGGCGACGAACGCGAGGCGGCGACCATCGGGCGAGGCGACGAGGCCGCCGAGGACCTCGTCGGTCGCCCGCTCGGCGCGCACATCGCCGTCTCGGTCGACGCTGTAGACGCCCGACGAGGCGTTCGCGTCGGCGGCGAAGACGATGCGGTCGCCGCGCCAGGCGACGGGCGGCGCGGCGGCGATCGGGAAGAAGCCGGCCTGCGGCTCCAGCGAGTCGTCGGTGAGGGGGCGGCAGGCGCCGCTCTCCGCGTCGGCGAGGTAGACGTAGTGCTGCCATGCGTTGTCGTCGGACATGCCGACGAAGGCGATCTCGCAGCCGTCGGGCGACCACGCGGCGCCGCCCGCGGCGACGCTCTCCCACACCAGCCGCCGCACGCGCCCGCCCCCGGCCGGCATCACGCACAGCTCGCCGCCCCACGGCGCGCGCAGGAACCGCCGCGGCGAGCGGTCCGAGACGAACGCGAGGCGCTCGCCATCGGGCGAGACGGCGAGCGAGCGGTGGTTGAAGTCGCCGTCCGTGAGCTGCTCGTGGACGCCGTCGGCGACCTCGACGCGGAAGATGTGCGTGCGCGTCTCGCCGCGCCAGCCGAGGGTGTCGCCGCGGTAGTAGATCTCGCGCGCCTCGCGTGTGCGAGGCCGCTCCGGGCCCTCCTCCTCGTCGTCGCGCGAGGGGTCGACGTCGCTGAGGCAGTAGATCGTCCGGCCGTCGGGCGACCACGCGTAGTCCATGACGCCGCCGGGGATGTCGGTGAGCTGCGCCGCCTCGCCCCCGTCGCTCGGCAGCAGCCAGAGCTGCGCCGGGGCGTCCTCGTCGGCGCGGCGACGGAGCGCGAGCTGCGAGCCGTCCGGCGACCAGCGCGGCGCGCCGTCGCGCGGCCCCGCCGTGAGCCGCCGCGACGGGCCGCCCTCGAACGGCGCCACCTCGATGTGCGAGCTCGTCTCCAGCGCCTCGGCGTCGACGCTGGTGTGGACGTAGGCCACGGCCCCGTCGGTGGAGCGCACTGTCGGTGCGCCGACGGCGGGCAGGCCGGTGACGAAATCGCTGCCGAAGGGCTGTCGCTGCTCGACTGTCATCGCTCGCTCCCCTTCCGGCTGGCTGCCTCGATGGCAGCGTGGCGAGGGTATCCTGCGACGCAGGGCGAGGGGGAGCGTTGGCGACGGCAGGCGACGCGTGGCTCTCGGCGTCCCGGCCGGGCCTGCCGGTCGCGCCCCGAATGGAGGCGCATCACATGGACACCATCAGGCAGATCGTCAGCGTGCTGCTCATCCTCGCGGCCATTGCCATCGTGGCCCAGACGGTCATCCCGGGCGGCAGGCACGACCTCTGGACGTTTTTCAATCCGGTGATGGCGGTCAGTATCGTCGTCGTCGTGGTGTTCGGCGCGTGGGGCGTAGCGCGGGGACGTTCGGAGTCAGATTTCGTGCTCTATCTCGGGCTGTTCGTTGCCTACCTGTTCTTCCTGAACTGGTTCAAGGAGCTGGACGAGGGCGAGGGTCACGCATGGGTCTGGATCGTTGTGAACGGGATGATCCCCGTGCTCAACGCCTGGACGGGCGTCCGCCTCTGGACGCTCGATCGGCGGTAGCCAGCGTCGTCTGCGCGGGGTGAACCCATCACCGCACGCCAGCCAGTCGCCACCACCCCGGCGATTTCGCCTAGACTCGCCTTGACCGAGAGGAGACCCCCGATGAGTAACCCCCTGTATTCGAGACTGTGCGAGGAGTACGGCTGCGAGATCCCGGTCGTCGCGTTCGCGCACACCAAGGACGTGATCGCCGCCGTGAGCAACGCCGGTGGCATCGGCGTCCTCGGCGCCACCAGCCTCACGCCCGATGAGCTGCGGTCCGACATCCGCTGGATCCGCGACAAGGTCGGCGACAAGCCCTTCGGCATCGACCTGCTCGTGCCGGCGTCCTTCGTCCAGGGCAACCTCGAGGACCTCGAGGAGATGATCCC
>DAOULE010000069.1:0-7108 GCA_034420575.1 Dehalococcoidia bacterium | reverse complement strand
GCGCCACGGACCACGGCCGCGCCGTGGTGCACCATGTCGTCGACGGTGACGGGGAGAGTCGACTCGTAGCCGAGCACGACCATGCCGAGTGAGTCGCCGACCAGGATGATGGGAATCCCGGCCTGGTCGACGAGCCGCGCCGTGGGGTAGTCGTAGGCGGTGATCATCGTGATCGGTTCGCGCCGCTTATACATGCGCTGCAGGTCGCCGATCGTGATCCGACGGGCTGCACCGGTCATCGCCCAGCTCCTCCCCTAGCCCGCGAACGCGGGCTCCACCACGCGATTGTGCTCGTCGACAAGCACGATCCGCGGCTCGTGCGCGTCTACCTGCTCCTCCGGCACGCCGACGTACGACATGATGATGATCAGGTCGCCGGGGTGCACGAGGTGTGCCGCCGCGCCGTTGATCTGGATCTCCCCCGACCCGCGGGGCGCTTCGATCACGTAGGTCTCGAGGCGCGCGCCGTTGGTGACGTCCACGACATGCACCTGCTCGTGCTCCACGAGATCGACCGCGTCCATGAGGTCGCGGTCGATGCTGATCGAGCCCTCGTAGTGGAGGTCCGCCTCGGTCACGGTGGCGCGGTGGATCTTCGCGTTGAGGAGGTTGCGGATCATCATCCGGCCCCCGTCATCACGTGCCCGGCGATGGCCGCACCCGGACGCTCCAGGCGTCCGCGAGAGGCGGCGGCGGTAGGGAGAGGGTGCATCTGTGCTCCGTCCGAGTGCCTTCGGATCGAATGCCTTCACAACCCGGTCGCGCAACGGTCGCCGCGCGTCATGCCCGTGCGATTGGCGGACAGTATATGCGCGGATGCAAGCCCAGCGGTCGTATTCCGCGGAGGCTTCGCAAACTCGGGCGTTATGGACCCGTTTGCGACCTCCACTCGGCCGCCGACGGCACACCCGCGAGGCCCGTCGCGCGGCGCACGCCGCGCAGCACCGCACGCTCCACGGCCCGTGTCGCCATCGCCTCCAGGGCGCTGTACGCATAGGCGTCGACCTCCACCTCGCCGGTCGCGAGGGTGAAGATCGTGTCCCCGTCGCCGCGGCAGTGCGCGGGCCAGATCGTGCGCGCGAATCCATCGTGGCAGACCGTTGCCACGCGGTTCGCCTGCTCGCGCGAGAGCTTCGCATTCGTCGCCACCACGGCCAGCGTGGTGTTCGTCGGCGTCTCCGGCCCGGGCTGGTCCCCGTCGCCCTCACCCTCGTCGTCCTCCACGAGTTCAGGCCAGGCGCGGCCCGTGCGGAGGTGGGCGTCGATGTCCACGAAGCCGCCGTCGTCGGCGCGGGGCGCCGCGACCACCTCGCCGGTGCGCGGGTCGCGGATGGCGCCCACGCTGTTCACCGCCACGACCGCGCCGACCACGACGCCGACGTCGAGGTGCTCGCTCGCCGTGCCGAGCCCCCCCTTCAGCAGGCGCTCGGGCCCCGCGAGCTTGGCGACCGTCGCGCCGGTGCCGGCGCCGACCGTGCCCTCCTCGACACGCCCGCCCGTTGCCCGGCTCGCGGCGCGGTATCCGGCGTCCGGATCCGGGGCGCGCTTCGTGCCGATGCCGAGGTCGAACAGGATGGCCGCCGGGACGATGGGAATGACGTTGCCGCCGAAGGCGAGGCCGTGCCCGTGGTCGGCGAGATAGCGCATGACGCCATCGGCAGCGGCCAGTCCGAACGCCGAGCCCCCCGACAGCAGCACACCGTGTACCTGGTCGACGAGGTTTCCGGGGCGCAGCAGGTCGGTCTCGCGCGTGCCCGGCGCCGCGCCGCGCACGTCGACGCCCCCGACGGCGCCCGCCGGCGAGAGCACGGCCGTGCAGCCGGTGGCGCCTCGACGGTACGTCCAGTGGCCGACACGGATGCCGGGTACGTCGGTGATGGCGTCGCGCAGCGTGGACACCGGATCCGCCGACGCGCTCGGGCGGGTCGTCAGACCGCCCGCACGGCCGGCACGTGGGCCGGGATCGCGCGGTTGATGAACTGGAGGCAGCGGTGCATGTAGTCGGCGGAGTCCGCACGGTAGGCGCCGCAGTGCTCGCCCTCGTACGGCATCCAGACCTCGTCCGCGTCGTTCAGCGAGGTCGCCGCGAGGTTGAGCGTGTGCTCCACCCGCGCCTGCCGGTTGTTCTCGCTATGCACGTACAGGACCGAGGTATCCCCCAGCTCATGCATCGAGCGCGCGGGCATGACGGCATCGAGCTCGGCCCCGAATCGCCACGCGGCGAACGCCGTGGCGAGGGCGAAGATGTGGCCGGGCACGTGGTCGTAACGGAAGCGCACGCGGTCCCGCATCGACGCCCACGGCGAGTCGGCGACGACCGCGGCGACGCCGTCCTGGCTCGCGGCCGCGGAGAGCGCCAGGGTCGCGCCGGCGCCGAACCCGTGCAGCACGACTGGCGTGTCGCTGCGGTGCCGCGCGTACCTGACTGCCCCGATCACGTCGGCGAGTTCGCCTGCGCCGAGTTGGCTACGTTGCCCGCTCGATTCGCCGCGGGCGCGGAGGTCGAAGCTCACGACGTTGAACCCGCTCCGCACATAGTCGCGCTGCAACTCCAGCAACCCGATGCCCGGATCCGACCGGTTACCGACATCGTCGTGGACGATCACCACCGAGGCTCGTGCGCCGGGGCTGTCGAGGTACCAGCCCCGCAGCGCCAGCCCGTCTGCTGCGGGGAATGTCAGCTCCTCGTGGTCCAGGTAGAGGTCGGCGGGGCTGCCCGTCACACGCACCCGCTTGATGCGCGTCATCCTGCGCGCCAGGGCGTAGGCGCCGAGCAGGTGCGCGGCGATCACGATGACGCCAATGCCTGCCGCGATGCCCGCGATCACCATCGCCACGATGGGCCCCCGCCCGCCGGTACCGGCGGGCATGGTAGCAGCGTGCCCGGCGAACCGTCAGCCGTGGGCTGTTCGGCGGTCGGACGGTGGCCTGGCGCGGGTCCGGGGGACGTTACTGCCCCTCGCGCTCCCCCATGCGCTGGAAGTTCTCGCGGATGCGCTGGATCGTCTTGACGAAGCCGTCGATCTCATCCGGGGCGACGCCGGCCACGAGGTCGCCGTAGACCTCGTCGACGCCCTCACTGATCTCGCGTGCGAGGGCGGCGCCGCGGTCGGTCAAGCTCAGCATCACCACGCGCCGATCGCTGCTCGATCGCTCGCTCGAGATCAGCCCGCTCTCCGTCAGCCGGTACGCGTGGCGGCTCACGCTGGGCGGGTCGTAGTTGAGTGCGCGCGCCACTCGCGACACGGGATTGGGCCCCCGCTGGCGCAGGGCGTTGAGCACCGCGAACTCCTCCACGGAGAGGCCGTGCGGACCGGAACGGGAACGGATGGCGGTCTGCACCGCCCGTCGCAGCGAGACTTGTAGTCCGCCGAGATCGGGCACGGGACCGCTGCCCGGCGCCTCAGACACACACGCCTCCTACACGCCCGCCCAATATCGCGCGCCGGTCGGCGCCGATCAACACACATGCGTCATAGCTGCGCTCTTTCTACGCCCGCTGGCAGCTCCCGCAGTAGTGCGTGGCCCGCCCGCCGATGCGCGTGCGCGTGATGCGGCGGCCGCGGCAGCGCTCGCGCTCGCACGGCTCGCCGTCGCGGCGGAACACGTGGACGCGCAGGTGGTGGCCCCCGCTCTTCCCGAACGCGTCGCGGTAGCGGTCGAACGAGCTGCCACGGTCGTCGAGCCCGTCGAGGAGCGCCTGCTGCACGGTCCCGTGGAGCCGCCGCACGCGCCGCGGCCCGATGCCGTTCGACGCGGCCCGCGGGTCGATGCCCGCCAGCCAGAGCGCCTCGTCGGCGTAGATGTTGCCGACGCCCGCGGCGACGCGCTGGTCGAGCAGCGCCGTCTTCACCGGCACGCTGCGACGCCCCAGCGCCTCCCGCAGCCAGCCCACCGTGAAGTCGTCCGACAGCGCGTCGGGGCCCGCGCGCGGGAACGCCTCGCGCGGATCCTCGACCAGGTGCCATGTCCCGAACTTGCGCGAGTCCTCGAACCGCAGGCCCGTGCCGTCGTCGAAGTCGATGCGCGCGCGCTCGAAGCGCCCCGAGGGCTCCTCGATCGGCCGTAGCAGCAGTAGGCCCGTCATGCGCAGGTGGACCACCCACGTGCGGTCGTCGTCGAGATCGATGAGCAGGTACTTGCCGTGCCGCCCTAGCCGCTCGATGCGGAGACCAGTCAGCTGCACCTCGAGCTCGCGCGGCGAGTGCGTGATCGCCACGCGCTCGGCGCCTGGTTGGATCGCCACGTGCTCGATGCGGCGGCCGACCACCAGCGGCTCGAGGTCGCGGCGGATGGTCTCGACCTCGGGGAGTTCAGGCATAGGTAGGGCGCCCGCGCCGGACGGCCGGGCTCACTCCATCTCGCCCCACGAGCGCCCCGACTTCTCGTCGAGGTCGAGCGGGACGGCAAGCTCCAGGGACGGCATGAGTCGCTGCGCGATCTCACGCACCGGCTCCAGCTCCGCGCGCGGCAGCTCGAACAGCAACTCGTCGTGGACCTGCAGCACCATGTGGGCGAGGCCGCCGCGCCTGCGATGCTCGATGAGCTCCGCGTCGATGTCGTTCATCGCGATCTTGATGATGTCGGCGGCGGTGCCCTGGATCGGCATGTTGATCGCGATGCGCTCGGCGGCCATGCGGCGGTTGCGGTTCCTCGAACGCAGCTCCGGGATGTAGCGTCGCCGGCCCGTCAGCGTCTCCGCGTAGCCGCGGTCGCGCGCCTCGGTCACCACGTCGTCCCGCCAGCGGGCGACGGCCGGGTAGGCCTCGAAGTAGGCGCGGATGAACTCCTCCGCCTCGTCGCGCGGGATGCCCTCGCGCTGCGAGAGCCCGAAGGCGGTGAGGCCGTAGAGCACGCCGAAGTTGAACACCTTGGCCCGACGCCGCATCTCCGCGTCGACGTCGCCGGGCTCGACGCCGAAGACGCGCGACGCCGTCGCGCGGTGGATGTCCGCGCCGTTGCGGAACGCGGTCCGCAGCTCCTCGTCGCCCGAGACGTGCGCGAGGATGCGCAGCTCGATCTGCGAGTAGTCGAACGACAGCAGCAGCGGGTCGTCGCCGCAGTCGCGCGCGACGAATGCGCTGCGCACCGCGTTGCCCACCTCGGTGCGCACGGGGATGTTCTGCAGGTTCGGGTCGTTCGAGGAGAGCCTGCCGGTGGCCGCGACGGTCTGCGAGAAGACGGTGTGCACACGCCCCGTGTGCGGGTTGACCTGCAACGGCAGCGTGTCGACGTACGTCGACTTGATCTTGGTCAGCTCGCGCCACTTCAGGACCGCCTCGACGGCCGGATGCGCGGCGCGCAGGGGTTCGAGCGCGTTCGCGTCGGTGGTCCAGCCAGTCGCGGTCTTGCGTGTCTTCGGTAGCTCCAGCTCCTCGAACAGGACGTGCGAGAGCTGCTGCGGGGAGCCGATCTGGAACTCGTGCCCGACGGCCTCGTAGACGTCACCCTCCGCCGTGGCGACCTCGTCGGCCAGCTCCGCGCCGAGGATGCCGAGAGCCTCGCGGTCCACGGCGAGGCCGCGCTGCTCCATGCGCGCGAGCACGGGGATGTGCGGGAGGTCGAGCTCGGTGAAGACGCGGTCGAGCTCGGTCGCCTCGAGCTCCGGGCCGAGGTCGCCGGCGAGGCGTAGCGCCGCGTCGGCGTTGCCCGCGGCGTAGTCGCGGGCGTCTTCGGGCGCAGTGCGCGAGAACGGGATCGCCTTGCGCCCGGTGCCGAGCAGCGCCTTCTCCTCGACCAGCTCGTGCCCGAGCCGCTCGAAGGCCAGCCCGCGCACCTCGACGCTGCGCTCACCGAGCACGTACCCGGCGATCGAGGTGTCGAAGTCGATGCCCGCCGTCCAGAAGCCGCCAGGCGCGGAGCCGAGGGCGAGCATGTGGTTCTTGCCATGGTGCGCGACGCGCTCGATGTCCGGGTCGGTGAACAGCGGTGCGAGGGCCGTGAGGGCCGCATCACGCGGAAGCTGGTCCAGCGGCGGCAGCGGCTCGGCGCCGTTCGTGGCGTCGAGGTTGAACTCCTGCTGGCCCTCACTCGGCGGCGGCGGCTCGTGGGTGTGGCCGAACGGGACGTACCACCCCTTGCCGGGCCCGATGCTGAGCGCGACGCCGACGAGGCCGAACGCCGCGCGCATCGGATGCTCGTCGTCGGCGACCACGTCGAAGCCGAAGCGCCCGGCCGCGCGGACTGCCTCGACGACCTCGGCGAGGCGCTCAGGCGTGGTGACGAGCTCGTAGTCGCCGCCCCGTGTGATGGCGCCCTCGGCCTGCTCGGCGCCGTCCGGCGCGTCCGCCATGTCGGCGTGTTGCGGGAGGCGGCTCACGAGCGAGCGGAACTCGAGCTCCTGGAAGAGCTTCAGCACGCCTGCCCGGTCGTAGTCGTGGACCTGCGAGGCGTCGAGGTCGAGCGTGACGCCGGGCGCATCGGTCACGATCGTGGCCATGTGCTTGTAGTGGCGGGCCTCGTCCTGCTGCGAGGCGAGGGCCTTCTGGGCGCGCGGCGGCTTGAGCTCGTCGAGGTGCTCGATCATCCCCTCGAGGCTGCCCCACTGCTCGATGAGCGCCTTTGCGCCCTTCTCGCCGATGCCCTTCACGCCCGCGATGTTGTCGGTGTTGTCGCCGACGAGCGCCTTGTAGTCGGTCATCTGCGCCGGGTCGAAGCCCCAGCGGTCGCGCACGCGCTCCTCGTCGTAGAGCACGTAGTCGCGCTGGTACGGGCGGTACATCAGCACCTTCACGCCCGGCTGCACGAGCTGGACCATGTCGTTGTCGAGCGTCACGAGGACGGTCTCGATGCCCGCGGCCACCGCCTGCCGCGCGAGCGTCCCGAGCACGTCGTCGGCCTCGTACCCGGGTGCCTCGATGACCGGGATGCGGAACGCGTCGAGCACCTCGCGCACGCGGCCGACCTGCGGCTTGAGGTCGTCCGGCATCGGCTGGCGCGTCGCCTTGTAGTCGGCGTCGGCCTCGTGGCGGAAGGTCGGCTCGGGGCCGTCCCAGGCGGCGATGATGTGCGTGGGGTGCAGCTCGTCCAGCACGTAGAGCAGCGAGTTGGCGTAGCCGTAGACCGCCCACACCGGCTCGCCGGTGCGCCGCACCGTGCTCGCGAACGT
>DAOULE010000068.1:0-12313 GCA_034420575.1 Dehalococcoidia bacterium | reverse complement strand
CATCGGCCAGGTCTCGCTCGGCGGCGAGGAGCCGAACCGCAGCGGCAACCGCAGCCCCGGCTCGGCGCCGCGTGGCGTCTTCCCCACCATCGAGGACGACCGCTGGGTCGCCGTCTCCGCCCGCAGCGACGACGAGTGGCGCGCGCTCGCACGCGCCATCGGACGCCCCGAGTGGGCCGACGATCCCCGCTTCCAGACCTTCGACAGCCGCCGCGCGCACGAGGCCGAGCTCGAGGCCGCGGTCGGCGAGTGGACAGCGCGCCGCACGCGCGAGGAGGCGGCGTTCGTGCTGCAGCCGGCGGGCGTGGCCGCCGCGCCGGTGCAGGACCACCTGGACCACCTCCCCGACCCGCAGCTGCGCGCGCGCGGCTTCTGGCACCTCGTCCGCCACCCCTGGCTGGACGGCGACCTGATCGACGGGCTCCCGATCCACCTCGACGACACCCCCGTTCGGCATGAGGACGCCTCGCCGGCCCTCGGCGGTGACAACGCGGACATCCTCATCGACCTCGCCATGCTCAACCACGAGCGCATCGACGAGTTGGCCGAGGCGGGCGCGGTGAGCGCGCCCGCCGACCCGCCGCCCGGCGAGGCGAAGCCGGAGCGGCCGTACTTCGGCTGGGCGCTCCCGCTGCTTCGCATGAGCCGCGAGGACGACATGCCGCCGGAGCGCGCCGCCTTCACCACGGCCGACCTGGTCCGTGACGGGCACGACCAGCGAACGCGCCACCTCACGGCGATCGGCCGCAGTCGGAGCGAGCCGCGCACCTTCGACCACGGCCCGCTGCACGGCCTGCGCGTCGTCGACCTCAGCGACGGCATGAGCGCCTACGGCACGCGGCTACTCGCGCACCTCGGCGCGGACGTCGTGCGCGTCGAGCCGCCCGAGGGCGCATCGATCCGTGGCGATGGGCCATACGCGGCCGGCGACAGCCTGTTGCAGCTCTACATGGACGGGGGCAAGCGCTCGGTCGCGCTCGACCTCGGCGACGCGGACGCCGCCGCCGCGTTCGAGGAGCTGTGCGCCTCGGCCGACCTCGTTTACACGGCCGACGAGGACGCGCTCGCCATCGCGGAGGCTGCCCGCGAGGCGAACCCGGAGCTCTCGACGGTCGCGGTCACGCCCTTCGGGCTGACCGGGCCGTACCGGGCGTGGGCCGCCGACGACCTCACGCTGTGGGCGCTGAGCGGCATCCTGCAGCTGACCGGCTACCCGGACCGGCGTCCGCTCATCCCCGGTGCGCTGCTCGCCGACTACTTCGTCGGGGAGGTCGGCGCGATCGCGTCCCTCGCCGCGCTCTACGCGCGCACCCACACACGCAGCGGCCAGCTCGCCGACGTCTCGGCGCACGAGGTGCTGCTCTCCACCGCGCAGGGCGGGACCGGGCTGCCGACGCTGATCGAGGACGCCAACCCGCGCCGCCGCACCGGCAGCAGCGCGCTCGGCTCCAGCCCCTACGGCTACTACACGTGCAGCGACCGCCTCGTCTGCCTGCTCGCGCTCACCGTCGGCCACTGGGACGCCCTCGCCGCGTGGATCCACGAGGAGACCGGCGCCGAGGGGGTGCTCGAGGAGCGCTTCCGCGCCTCCTCGATGGTCCGCAAGCAGTACGACGACGAGATCCAGGCGTACGTCGACGGTCTCGCGGCGCGCTACGACGCGGATGCGTTCTGCAAGGAGGCGCAGCGCCGCGGCATCCCCGCCGCGCCGGTCAACCCGACGGGCGCGATGCTGCGCGACCCCCACCTCGAGGCGCTCGACTACTGGTCCGACGCCGAGCAGCCGGGGCTCGGCCGCATCCGCTGGCCCGGCGCGCCGTTCCGCATGAGCGCGACGCCATGGGCCGAGGCGTCCGCGGCCCCCGCAGTGGGCGAGCACAACGCCGACCTCGCAGGCGACGGGCCGTGGCGCGCGCGGTGGGACGAGGAGCCGGGCGGCGCGGGGTAGCGATCCCTCACGTGAGGTGCTGGACACCGCACCCTGACTCGCGCATGCTTATGGTCTCGGGCGCCGAGCGCACCTCCGTGTCCCGTGCCCATTGCGTGGCGGGGTGATGTCCGGTAGCACCGATCCGGGTGCTTCGCCGCATCCGGCGTGACGAGGAACCTGCAACAGCCATGACGGCTATGACCAACCTCCGGGCGCAGCAGCAGGCCGTAAGCGAACGCGGCTCGCGCCTCTTCTACGGCTGGTGGATCGTCGGCTCCGGGTTCATCGTGAACACCTTCAACGGGGCCCTCGTCTTCCACTCCTTCGGCGCCTACGTGGTGCTGCTGGAGCAGGACTTCGGCTGGAGCCAGGCCACCTTCGGCCTGGCCTTCGCGCTGCAGCGCATCGAGAGCGGCCTGCTCGGCCCCATCGAGGGCTGGGCGATCGACCGCTTCGGGCCGCGCAAGGTGATGATGACGGGCCTCGTCATCTTCGCGATCGGGTTCCTGGCGCTGAGCCAGATCAACTCGATCCTGACGTTCTACCTGGCGTACCTGCTGATCGCCCTTGGCTCCGTACTCGGATCGTTCCTGCCGGTCACCGTCGCCGTGGTGAACTGGTTCAACAAGCGACGCGCGCTCGCGCTCGCGCTGGTCTCGCTCGGGTTCGCCGCGGGCGGCCTCATCCAGCCCGGCGTCGTCGCGTTGCTGGAGAGTCTCGGCTGGCGGGGCATGGCGGCCGCCTCGGGCATCTTCGTGCTCGTCATCGGCCTCCCGCTGGCAGCGGTCGTCCGGCACCGTCCCGAGGATTACGGGATGCTCATGGACGGCGAGGTAGCCGTCCAGGGCGAGCCGCCGCCAGCGCCGGAGCGGGACTTCACCACGGCACAGGCGCTGCGCACCCGCGCCTTCTGGCTGATCGCGCTGGGGCACAGTTCCTCGCTGCTCGTGATCGGCGCTGTGATGGTGTACTTCGCGTCGCACCTCACGCTGGGCCTCGGGTACTCGCTCGCGTTCTTCGGGCTGATGTCAGCGGTCATGACCGCCTCGATGGTCATCGGCCAGGTGTTCATCGGTGGCCTGCTGGGAGATCGCCTCAACAAGCGGTTGGTCATCATCATCGCGATGTGCGGGCACACGGTCGCCATGCTGCTGCTGGCGTTCTCGTTCAACGTGATCATGGTCCTCGGGTTCGTCATCATCAACGGCCTCTCGATGGGCACGCGCGGTCCCCTCATCCAGGCGATGCGCGCCGACTACTTCGGGCGAGCCTCGTTCGGCAAGATCATGGGATTCTCTTCGATGGTGATGATGGCCGGCATGATCATCGGGCCGGTCGTGGCAGGCATCTCCTACGACGTCACGGGGTCCTACCGGATCGGCTTCGTCATCCTCGCTATCCTCGCGCTGTCGGGTGGCGTCTTCTTCCTGTTCGCCAACAAGCCCGAGCTCCCCGCCGACGCCGCCCCGGCGCCCATGCCGCGGCCGATGCCCGCCGGCGCGGCGCCGCGGCTCGCCGTCGCCACCAACGGCGCGGGCGCGAACGGCGCTGCCACGAACGGCGCATTCGCCAACGGCATCGTGACCCACGCCGGCATGGCCGACGCCGCCGAGTGGCGCGAGGGCGCCCTGCCGGCTCCAGCCTCGGCCAATGGTGGCAACGGCGCCGGCGCCCCGGCGTACGGGGCCACCCCCGCCATTCCGACGCAGCAGCGCTAAGACGCCTCGCGACGCGCCTATACTCGGCGCACGCCGTGCGCCTGCCGTGCGCGTGGCGTGCGTCGGGGTCGAGGTGAGCCGATGAGCAACGCCGCCGTGGCCCCGCCGCGCCGAGGGCTCTTCTACGGCTGGTACATCGCCTACGGCGGCGCCGTCAGCAACTTCGTCACCATCGGCATCGCCGCCTTCAGCCTCACCGTCTTCATCGGCCCGCTGCGCGAGGAGATGGGCTGGACCGCCGCCGCGATCACGTTCGGCTTCTCCCTCGGCACCCTCGAGCAGGGGCTGCTGGCGCCCTTCACCGGCTTCCTGATCGACCGGCTGGGCCCCCGCAAGATGGCCGCCACGGGCGTGGTCATCCTGAGCCTCGGGCTGCTCCTCTTCTCGCAGGCCCGGTCCCTCGAGGTCTACTACCTGGCCAGCCTGCTCATGGCGACCGGCAACAGCATCGGCTCGCTGATGGCGTTCTCCGCCGCCGTCATGAACTGGTTCGAGCGCAAGCGCGCCCGTGCGATGGGCGTGCTCAACGCCGGCAACGGCGCGGGCTACTTCGTCGTGCCGATCGTGGCGCTCTTCGTGGGCTGGTTCGGCTGGCGCGAGACGCTCATGATCGCCGCCGCGGTCGTCTTCACCGTCGGTCTGCCGCTCGCCCTCCTACTCCGCGACCGCCCGCAGCCCTACGGCTACCTGCCGGACGGCGAGCCGCCCGAGGACCGATCGGGTGGACCCATCGCGACGCCGACGCTGACGGGCTTCACGGTCGGCGCAGGGCTGCGCATCCCCGCCTTCTACCTCCTCGCGCTGGCGAACGCGTGCGGCACCTTCGCGATCGTCGCGTGGGTCGTGCTGCAGGTGCCGCACCTGGAGCAGAACGGCTTTACCACGACCAACGCGGCGCTCATCGTCGCCTTCTACGGCGCGTTCCAGGTGGGGATGCGTATCGTCGCCGGCTGGATCGCCGACACGCTGGGCCGGCGACGCGTCTACGCGCTCGGCTTCATCCTGCAGGGCATCGGGATGCTGCTCTTCGTGCAGCTCGAGCCGGGACGGCTGTGGCTCATCCCCTTCTATTACGCCGCGTTCGGGCTGGGGCACGCCGCATGGCTTGTCGTGCAGATGACGCTCATCGGCGACTACTTCGGCACGCTGCGCTTTGCGACCCTGCGGGGGCTGGCGAGCATGTTCCAGACGCCGGTCACGATGATCGCGCCCGTGCTGGCCGGGTTCATCTTCGACCAGACCGGGACGTACGACGTCATCTTCTCCATCTACGCGGGCATCGCCGCGTGCGGCGCGATCTTCGTGGTGCTCGTGCGCCGCCCCATGTGGAACGAGCTCGAGGCATCGAGGGCGCCCGCTCCTCCACCTCGGCCCACCGCGCCCGTGCCTGCCGCCCCGGCCGTGCCGGTGCGCGCATCCGGCGCCGTCGGCTCACCCGTGGTCGACGGCGCCGCCATCGCGGGCGCGACGGCGCAGAATCGACTCACGCACGCCGGCATGGCAGATTCCGGCCCGTAGCGGCGCAGCACGAAGGAGGCAACGATGGTCGACGTCCAGACGGTGCTGGGACCGGTCCCGAGCGACCAGCTCGGCCTGACCTACGGGCACGAGCACCTCTTCGTCACCTCGGCGGGGCTGCGCGAGTTCTACCCGTGGCTCTTCGACACCGAGGCGGAACTCGACCACACGACGGCTGAGCTCATCGAGGCTCGCGAAGCAGGCGTCAGCACCATCGTCGACGTCACCACGCCGGACCTCGGCCGCCAGCCGGAGCTGATGCGCACGGTCTCGGAGCGCTCCGGCGTCAACGTCGTCATCGCGACGGGGCTCTGGCTCGACCCGCCGCGCGCGATGCGTGAGGCCACAGCCGAGGAGTACGCCGACATCTTCCAGCATGAGATCGAGGTCGGCGTCGGCGGCACCGACATCCGCGCCGGCGTCATCAAGGTCGCGAACGCCGAGCCGCCCGGCATCGGCCCGCAGGAGGAGGCGATCCTCCGGGGCGCTGCCGAGGCGTCGACGCGCACGGGCGTCCCGACCACCACGCACACCGGCCCGTACACCATCGGCCGCGACCAGATGCGCGTCTTCGCCGACACGGGCGTCGCACCGCACCTCGTCGCCATCGGCCACTCGTACACCAGCGACGTCGAGTACCTGCGCGAGGTGCTGGAGGCCGGGCACTACCTCTCGATCGACCGCTTCCGCTGGGAGCCGAACATCGAGGACGAGATCATCGCGGCGATCGCGACGCTGTGCAGCGAGGGGCGCGCCGGGCGCATCATGCTCGCGCACGACCACGCTCCCGAACACAACTCGTTCCGGCGGCACGGCGCGCACGAGGGACCGAGCGGCTTCACGTACATCGTCAACCAGGTGCGTCCGCGGCTGGAGGCAGCCGGGGTCCCGGCGGCGGACATCGAGGCGATGCTGTTCGAGGCGCCTCGCACGTTCCTCGAGGGCGGGCGCGAGTAGCCGCGCCGACGCGGCGCGCCGGAGGAGCCTACAGCGCGGCGACCATGGCGTGCGCGGGCGGGAGGCCCTCGGCGATCGGCAGCCAGCGCGCGGCCTTGTCGTGCGAGGCCCAGATGCTGCCGCCGGCCTGGGCGAACAGCATGTCCATCCCGCCGACCACGGCGCTCACGAGCGGCGGGCGCGCCCACTCATCTTCGTCGCCGAGCGTGACGCGATCCCACATCAGGCCCCCGTTGACCGAGCGGAACAGGGCTGCCTCGGGGCCGTCGTCGGCATCGACGCCCCTCGCCGCGATCGAGAGGAGCAGCGTGTCGGGCGTGCCCGGCAGCACGGCGACGCCGTTCGCATGGAAGCGGTCCAGGCCCTGCTGGGTGCGCTGCCAGGTGAAGCCGCCGTCGTCGGAGCGGAAGAAGCCGCTGCGCGACGCCGCGTAGAGCCGGTCGTTCTTCTCGAGGTGGTCCCAGAGGCCGTTGAGGTGTTCGCCCAGCGCCACCGCCTGCAGCGGCTCGGAGCGCGCCGAGAGTTCGATCTGGTCGCCGCGCATCCACGAGTGCCCGCCGTCGCGCGAGAGCCACGTGCCGATGCCGCGCATGCCGAGCATCAGCTGGCCCTGGGGGAACGTGATGCCGACGATGGTGACCTCGCTGCGCGGCGCTCCGGGCCGGCGCGCGTTGTGCGCACGCACGATGCTCGGCACGTTCGCGAGCTCGACCCAGGTCTCGCCCTCGTCACGCGACCGGTACAGCCGCGGCGGCGTCTCGGCGACATAGCAGGCGCCGCGGGCGTCGAGGCGCACGACGTGGGCGTTCCCCTCCCACACCTGCCGCCACTCATCGCCGTCGTGCCTCCACACGCCGCTCTCCGGCGCGGCGGCGACCGCAACGCCGTCGCGGTAGTCGAGCGAGGTGCAGACCACGCCGGGCAGCGCCAGCTCGGCGTCCGCGCCGGGCAGCACGTGCATCAGGCCCTGGTCGGTGGCGAGTACGATCCCGATCACGGCGACAGTGTGACAAGGGATGGCGCTAACGCGCACCACCCCGCGGGGACCCTCGGCTCAGTCGCCGTCAACGCCTGCCGCCGCGGGCCGCAGGGAGCGGTCCGGCTGCAGGCTCTCGACCATCCCGCGGTGCGTGACGCCGTCGGCCTCCACGAGGCCGGGCTGCGCGCCGTTGCCCGCGGTGAGCGCCGCAGCAGGCGCGCCGCCGGGGCGACGCTCGGCGGGATCGAATCGAGCCCGGAGGTCGGCCGCGGCGGCCGCCTCGAGCATCGCGAAGTCGCGTTTCGCACGCAGCATGAGCAGCCAGAACCCGAAGCCGCCGAGGAACATCGCGAGCCCGGCGTAGCGGAACACCGCGTCGAGCCCCCAGATGCCCACTACGAGCGCACCGAACATGGAGCCGGCGAGGAAGCCGACGCCCCCTGCCGTCTGCGTGATGCCCATGATCGTGCCCATGCCCACAGCGCGGCCGGCGTCGACGAAGATCGCCTGCTGCGCGGGGAACTCGATCGACTCGCCGAGGCCCACGACGAGGAACAGCAGTAACAGCCACGGCACGATCACCAGCGTGCCGCCGAAGATCGAGACCTCGGCCATCGAGCCGGGTATGTCGGGCACGATGAACTGCGCTCCCCCGGCGATGCCGAAGCCGAGCACGGACAGGAAGACGCGGTTCATCTTGTCCGCGAGCGGGCCGGTAACCAGCTGCGCCGCAGCCGTGAAGAGGGCACGCGCGGCGAGCAGCACCCCGGCGAACGTCGCGCTCCCCGTCGCGAGGCCGTCGTCGCTGACGACGTAGACGGCGATGAACGTGAAGCCCGCGCCCCAGCCGATCGAGACCACCATGTGCCCGCCGATCGCCGCGTGGACGATCGGGCGTTTGAGCACCTCGATCATCGGCAGGCCGGGTTCGAGCACCCCTTCCTCGTCGCCCCGGTCGTCGCCGGATCCGGCGCCCGGCTGGCCCTTCGGCAGCAGCAGGAACACGGCCACGCCGACGGCGAAGAGCATGAGCGACATCGTCGCGAACGCCGCGTCCGAGGAGACGAAGTCGCGGATCGTGCCGCCGAACAACGGCCCGATGCCGAATCCGGCGATCCATGAGATCGAGAACGCCCCCATGTAGCGGCCCTCGAAGCCCGGGGGCGCGAGGCGGCCGACGTACGCCATCGTCGTCGGGAACATCGAGGCGGCGCCGACGCCGGAGAGGGCGCGGAAGAAGATCACCTGCTCCCACGTCTGCGAGAAGATGAAGCCGACCCCGCCCGCGCCGTAGACGAAGAAGCCGAGCACGATGAACGGCTTCGGCCCGAACTTGTCGGCGAACCGCCCGACGACCGGCGAGGTCGCGATCTGCGAGATCGCGATGGCGGAGAAGGAGAGCGCGACGGCGAACTCGGGGCCGTGCAGCTCCTCGCGCACGAAGACCGGCAGTAGCGGCGAGACCATGGCGATGCCCATGACCGCGACGGCCATCGCAATCCACAGCACGACGAAGGAGCGGGAGAGCATGCAGGCTCCAACTCACCACCGTGGGCGGTCATGCGGCCCCGGGGGCAACGGAGCAACGGGACGTGCGCCGGGCGCCCGGAGGGCGGTCCGTAGCGAGGCTCGGCTCGGACCGTGCCATGCAGGATACGGCCTCGCATCGTCAGGGGGTGGACGCGGCCGCCGCCGCTCCCCACGAACGCCGCCGGTGCGGTACCGTGCTCGCGGCAACACAACACGACACCCGGGGAGGACACGAGATGGCTGGAGCGTTGGACGGACAGGTCGCACTCGTAACGGGCGGATCGAGGGGCATCGGGCGCGCAATCGCGCTGGAGCTCGCGGGCCAGGGCGCCGCGGTGGCGGTCAACTACCGCGCCAACGCCGAGGCGGCCGAGGGCGTCGTCGGCGAGATCGAGGGCTCAGGCGGCACGGCCCGCGCCTACCAGGCCGACGTCTCGGACCTCGCGGCCTGCGAGGCGATGGTCGAGGCGGTCGTGAACGACCTCGGGCCGGTGCGCGTGCTCATCAACAACGCCGGCACCACCGCGGACCGCACGGTCGCGCGGATGACGCCCGAGGAGTGGCACACGGTCATCGAGACCAACGTCAACGGCCTCTACAACGTGACGAAGCCGGTCTGGCCGGTGATGGGCGAGGCCGGCGGCGGGCACGTCGTCTGCATCGCCTCGATCGTCGGCGAGACGGGGCGCCTGGGGCTGGTCAACTACGGCACCTCGAAGGAGGCGGCGATCGGGTTCGTGCGCGGGCTCGCACGCGAGGGCGCGCGGTTCCACATCAACGTGAACGCGGTCGCCCCGGGCTTCATCGAGACCGACATGCTCTCGGGGCTGAACGAGCAGCAGCGCGAGAACCTGATGGGCGAGATCCTGCTGGGCCGCCTCGGCGAGCCGGAGGAGGTCGCGAGCCTCGTGCGCTACATCGTGACCGAGGGCACGTACATCACGGGCTCGGTGTTCAACGTCAACGGCGGCATGTTCGTCCACTAGACACTCATCGAAGTACGCTGGACGTACTTCGGTGCGGAGCGCGGCATGGTCGATCAAGAGACTCCCGGCGAGCCGGAGGGCTTCCCCTTCCGAGGGCCACAGCGTCCTTTCGAGTCGGCCGAGGAGCTCGAAGCGTTCTTCCGCGAGTGCGACGCGATCGCCAGCCCCGAACGCGAGCCTGACTGGGAAGAGCACCTCGAGGTCATCAACCAGTCGCGCGCGTCCCTGTCGTCGGGGAGGTGATCTCTCAGTCGCGGTAGGCGTCCTACCCAACGCCGTCCACGAGCCGAAGCGCCCTCAACGTCGAGGGCGCGCGCCCTCCGGGTGGTTGCTGAACATGCCGCGTCGAAGCGGCGCTACGCGATGACCTGCCTTGCTCCGGTGTCCGAGGCCTGCTGGATCGCGTCGAGCAGCTCGTGGCGGCGGACGGCGTGGGCGAAGTCGGGCTCGGCGGGCTCACCACCGCGGATCGACTCGCCGAGGCGGCGGAAGAGCTGCGCCACGTTGAGGCCGGGGCCGACGAGGTCTTGCGGCACCCACCAGCAGTCGTCGGGGATCGGCAACTCGGCGACCGCGCCGTCCGCGTTGCGCGCACCGCTCAGCCTGAGCGCCGCGATCTGCGACATGCCGTCCGAGGTCAGCAGCAGGACGCCCTCCGAGCCGTGGACCTCGAAGCGCAGCCCGGAGCCATGCGACGGCACGCTGCTGATCGCGACCGAGACCGCCGCGCCGTCCTCCGTCTCGCCGGAGACGTGCACCGTGTCCGGCGAGGTCACGTCGACGGTCCGGCCCGTGTCCACGACCTCGACGGTCCGCACGCGCGTCGCGACAGTGCCGCTGACCGAGCGGAACTCGCCGACGCAGAACGCCAGCGCATCGAGCGCGTGGCCCGAGGCGATCGACAGCGTCGAGGCGCCCTTCGAGGCGTCGACGGCCCACGCAAACGACTCGCGGCGCGGGCCCGCGCCGGGGAGTGTCTGGCGCATCGTCGCCGAGAGCACTTCGCCGACGTAGCCCTCGGCGATGAGCTGCTGCATCCGCACGAACTGCGGGGCGGCGCGCGCCTGGAGCCCGACCATGTGCCGCACGCCGTTCGCGACGGCGAGGTCGCGCAACTCGCGCGCCTCGGCCGTGTTCGCGCCGAGGGGCCACTCGGTGAAGACGTGCTTGCTGGCGCGCAGGGCCGCCGCCGTGAGCTCGTGGTGCGCGGGGACGCGCACGCAGACCAGCACGAGCTCGACATCGGGGTGCTCGACGAGCTCCTGCGCGCTGTCGAACGCGTTCGGGATGCCGTGCTGCTCCGCCGTCGCGCGGGCCGTCTCCATGCGCGTCGTCGCGACCCCGACGACCTCGAATTCTGGCAGGGCGGCGAGCGCCGGCAGGTGGGCACGCGTGCCCCACCCATAGCGCACGTTCGCGCCGATGATGCCGACGCCGATGCGGTCACCCGTCATGGCGCGCCCTCGCTCGGCGACTGCTACGCGACCGTCGCCGGTTCGGGCAGCTCCATCGGCACCTCGGACCACACGACGTTGTCCGTGCGCAACTGCGCGATCGCGGACGGGCTGTAGCCCGCCTCGGCCAGCAACTCGTCGGTGTGCTCACCGGCGAGCACGCCCGCACGCGGGTTGCCCGGCGTGCCGCTGAACGTCGAGGGTGGCCCCCACCGCCGGTAGTCGCCCCACAACGCGTGGTGCGCGTCGGCTAGCAACCGGTTCGCCTGCGCGTGCTCGTCGTGTACGAGGAACGCGCCGGGGCTGTCGTACTCCCCCGCGTTCACGCAGCCGACGCCGGCCGCGATCAGGTCACGCTCCCACTCGTCGGCGTCGCGCAGGGCGAACATCGCCTCGAGCGCCGCCGTCAGTTCGGCGTCGTGCTCGGCGCGGCCCTCGGCCGTGGCGAAGCGCGCGGCGGCGCCGATGCCGTTGCTGCTGGCAGCCGCCAGCGCGTTCCACGACGCGTCGTCCTCGGCGGCGAGGAACACCCAGCCGTCCTGCGAGCGGTAGAGCCGGTTGAGCGCCGACGTGCCGTGCAGCGCCGGGTCGAGCGTCGGCCGCTCGGCCTTGCCCTCGTACGACAGGAAGTCCTCGGCGTTCGCGTAGCCGTTGGCCCCGAGCATGCTCAGGAAGATGCGCTGGCCCTTGCCCGTCTGGTGGCGGGCCATGAGGCCGAGCATCGCCGTGGTGGCGACACACATCGAGGTGTTCGGATCCGGGTTGCCCTCGTTCGCGCGCGAGAACCAGCGCGACGCCTCGCGGACGTCGTCGATCGAGCTGTACTCGTTGGGCGGCCAGTCCACGCCGGACTGCATGAGCGCGCCACCGCAGACCGCGCCCGGGATCGGGTGCGCCGAGGGGCGGCGCGCGCCGGGCCCGTCCGGGCCGTAGCCGTTGACGCTGACCCACACGATGTCGGGCTTGATCGCCTTCGCCTGCTCGTAGCCGATGGCGAGGCGCTCGGGGACGCCCGGCCGGTAGTTGTGGACGATCACGTCGGCGTCCTGGATCAGGCGACTGACGATCTCCTGCCCTCGCTCGGACTTGAGGTCGATGCAGATGCTCTCCTTCGACGCCGTGGTCTTGGACGCGCCGAAGGACGCGCCGAGGCCGGCGCCGAGCCCGCGGATCGGGTCGCCGCCGTCGACCGGCTCGACCTTGATCACGCGCGCGCCCATGTCACCGAGCAGCGACGCGCC
>DAOULE010000067.1:0-2578 GCA_034420575.1 Dehalococcoidia bacterium | reverse complement strand
TTCAGCGTGACGCCGCGCTTGCTGTAGTTGAGCCCGTTGAACGCGCCCGAGCGGTTGATGCCCGTCACCCCGGCGGTCCCGCGGTTCATGCCCTGCACGCGGATCAGGTCGAGGCGCACCTCGGTCTCGATGCGGATCACGTCGGCCCCGAGCGTGCCGAGGAGGGCGGTGGCGTGCGGGATCGAGAGGATCCAGCCGAAGTCGGTGATGCGGATGCCCTCGAGCGGCCGGTTCTGCATGTGACGCCTCCGCCTCGCCCCTAGATCGTCCCGGCCTGGAAGAGCGCGACCAGGTCCTCGCCCGTGTAGCCGAGCGCGCCGAGTACTTCTTCGTTGTGCTCCCCCACGCGCGGGGCGGGCCGGTCGATCGCCCATCGCGACTCCGAGTACTGCACGGGCGCGCCGGGCTGCACGAAGCGGTTGCCCTCGGTGTCCTCGACTTCGATGAAGAACCCTCGGTCCCTCAACTGCGGTGAGGCGCGCATCTCGCTCGCCGAGTAGACGGGGAAGCACGGCACCTTGTGCTCGATCGACATCCAGTAGAGCTCGTCGCGGGTGAGGCCGAGCGCCCACGCGCGCACGTGCGGCTCGATATCGTCGACGTGCTCGGTGCGCCCGGGGCCGGTCAGGTACGCCTCGTCCTGGGCCCACTCGGGCTCGCCCATCATCCGCCGCAGCGACAGCCACCAGTGGTCGAGCCCCCAGGGGCTGAAGAAGACGTGCCCGTCGGAGCACTCCAGCACCTGCCCGAAGTTCGCCTTCTCGCGCCCAGGGAGGAGATCCGGGTTGTACGAGAACACGTTCCAGTTCATGCGGACGTGGTTCGTGTTCGCCTCGAGCCCGGACACATCGACGAGCTGCCCGCGCCCGTACACGCGGCGGTGCGTGAGAGCCACCATCGTGTCGGCTGCGGCGGTGACCCCGGTGAGGTAGTCGGCCTGTGGGTTGCCGGGGCTCAGCGGCGGCTCATTCTCCGCGTCCGTCACGTAGCTCGACGGCGTCTCACGCCCCATGCCGCTCATCTGGTAGACGGTATGGGCGTTGCCCGCCCAGTCCCGGTACGGCCCGGTGAGCCCGTACGGCGTCGCGATCGTTACGACGAGTTGCTCGTGCTCCGCCAGCAACGCATCGACATCGATACCCAGCGCGTCGAGTTGCGCGCGCGGGCGGTCGAGGATGAGCACGTCGGCGGCCGCGGCGAGTCGTGCGAGCGCCTCGACGCCTGCGGGGTGATCGAGGTTGAGTGTGACGCCGCGCTTGTTCGAGTTGAGGTAGAGGAACTGGCCGCTGCGCTCCAGGTGTGGTCGGTCGCCGGGAAAGGGGCCGAAGCGACGCGAGCGGTCGCCACCGGGCGGCTCGACCTTGACCACGTCGGCGCCGAGGTCGGCGAAGAGCTTGGCGCAGTACGGCCCCGCGACGCCCTCGGCGCACTCGATCACGCGCAGGTCGGAGAGCGTCGACGAGCCGGCCACGGCGCCTGCCTCTGCTGCCGCAATGCAGCGAGGTCAGCCTACGCGGGCGGCATCGAGGCTTACAAGCGCGGCGTCAGCCCCAACCTGCCGAGCCCTTCAGACGGCGAGGGCGCCCGTCGCCCGGAGATCCGCCAGCTCCTCGGCGGTCACGCCGATGTCGGTCAGCACCTCGTCGGCGTGGACGCCGAAGGCCGGGGCAGCACGCTCCGCGCCCGTCGGGTTGTAGCGCATCTTCACGATCGGGCCGACCATGCGCTCCGGCCCGGAGACCTCGTGCTCCACATCGATCAGGAAGTCCATCGCCTCGACCTGTGGGTCGTGCGTCAGGTCCTCCGGGATCTGGACCTTGGAGACCGGCGCGCCCTCCTTGTCGAAGATCTCGATCCACTCGTCCATCGTCTTCGTGAGCATGATCGAGCGAATGCGCTCACCGAGCTCCTCGATGATCGCGTCGTTCGCCGGGTCGAGCGCGTTGAAGTCGGGATCGGCGCTCGGGTCGTCGTCGATGCCGATGGCGCGGCGCATCTGCTCGCGGTTCGCGGGCGTGAGCGAGCCGAGGATGAGCGCGCCATCCTTGACGCGGTACCCGGTGTAGTAGAGCCGGAACGCCTTCCCGGTCGCGTTCGCGCTCTTGCGGACGTTGATGACCTCCTCGTAGCTTCCGCCCCGCTCACGGACGGCGGCAATCTCGTCCATGACAGGGCGCTTCAACAGCTCATCCGATACGGGTAGTTCGCTGATGTGCCCGCCCTGCAGCACGAGCGCCGACTGCAGCAGCGAACTCTGGATGAACTCGCCCTCGCCGGTGACCGAGCGTCGGTACAGCGCGGCGCAGACGCCCATCGCCGCCCCGAGTGCGGTCGCGAAGTCGGCGACGGCGCTGCACGAGATGGACTGTGGTGCGCCGTACTCGTCGATCTTGCCCTCGCCGGCCATGAGGCCGGAGTACGCCTGCGCGACGATGTCGGAGCCTGAGCGCCGCGCGCTCGGTCCGGAGGAGCCGTAGCCGGTGCTCTCGACGTAGATGAGATCCGGCCGGAACTGCTTGAGCGTCTCGTAGTCGAGCCGCAGCCGGTCGGTGACACCCGCGCGCGCGTTCACGAGGAA
>DAOULE010000066.1:0-5984 GCA_034420575.1 Dehalococcoidia bacterium | reverse complement strand
CTCTTCCTCGTCGTCACCGTGCGCCGCCACCCGGACTTCGAGCGCCGCGGCGACGACCTGCACATCGACGTCGACGTGCCCGTGACGGTCGCCGCGCTCGGCGGCGAGGTGCGCGTGCCGACGCTCAAGGGGCGCGCGCTGGCGCTCACGATCCCGGCCGGCACGCGCAGCGGCCGGACCTTCCGCCTCGCCGGCCAGGGCATGCCCCGACGCGACGGCGGCGGCTTCGGCGACCTGCGCGCCCGCGCGCTGCTGCAGCTGCCCGAGGACCTGACCGACGAGCAACTCGAGCTGATCGAGCGCCTGCGGGCGAGCGAACAAGGCGACGAGGGCGCACCGCCTGCCGACGAGGAGGCCTCGGTCGCCCCGTAGTGGGCGCCGGGCAGACGAACGGAACGGATTGAAGACGAACGATGACGAATATCCCGCAGGACGAACCGGTCTTCCAGATCTCGGTCGTGGCGCGCATGGTCGGCGTCCACCAGCAGACGCTGCGCACCTACGAGCGCATGGGGCTGGTCGCGCCGGCGCGCAGCGGCGGCAACCGCCGCCTCTACTCGCAGCGCGACGTGAACCGGCTGCTGCGCCTGCGCGAGTACATGGAAGATCTGGGCGTGAACCTCGCCGGCGCCGAGGTGCTGCTGCGGCTCAACCGCCGGGTCGAGGACCTGCAGCGGGAGCTCGACGCGACGCGCGAGGAGCTCACGCGCATGCGCGCCCTGCTCGAGGAGCGCACGGAGCGCCGCCCCGAATGAGCAACACACGACGTAACGACGACCGACATGGGACAGAGCAGGCAGAGGTGATGCAGCGATGATGAGACAGGACCGGTTCACGGAGCAGGCGCAGGCGGTGCTGCAGTCCTCGCAGCAACTCGTGCGCGACCAGCGACACGCCCAGTGGGACGTCGAGCACGTCTTCCTCGCGATCGCGCAGATGCCCGAGGGCGTCGCGCGCGACGTGCTGGACGAGCTCGGCGTGAACAACGCGGCGCTCGTGGCGCGCATCCAGCGCCACCTCGACCAGTCGCCGAAGCTCACCCACGACGTGGTCCAGATCTACACCACGCCGCGCATCGTGCAGCTCCTCGAGGCCGCCAACACCGAGGCGGACCGGCTCAAGGACCAGTTCGTCGGCGTCGAGCACCTGCTCGTCGCCATCTCCGACATCCGCGACGGCGAGGCGGCGGCGATCCTCGCCGAGCTCGAGGTCTCGAAGGAGCGCATCTATGCCGCGCTCCAGCAGGTGCGCGGCAGCGCCCGGGTCGACTCGCCCACTGCGGACTCGCAGTACCAGGCGCTCAGCCGCTACTCGACGGACCTCACGCAGCTCGCACGCGACGGCGACCTCGACCCGGTGATCGGCCGCGAGGTGGAGTGCGAGCGCGTGATGCAGGTGCTCAACCGCCGCACCAAGAACAACCCCGTGCTCATCGGCGAGGCCGGCGTCGGCAAGACCGCCATCGTCGAGGGCCTCGCGCAGCGCATCGCCGCGGGCGAGGCGCCCGAGCGCCTGCGCGACAAGTCCGTGCTCTCGCTCGACATGGGCGCGCTCGTGGCGGGCTCGAAGTTCCGCGGTGAGTTCGAGGAGCGCCTGCAGTCCGTGATGCGCGAGGTGCGCGAGTCGAAGGGCGAGATCATCCTCTTCCTCGACGAGATCCACCAGCTCGTCGGGGCCGGCGGCGCCGAGGGCGCCATCGACGCCTCGAACATGATGAAGCCCGCGCTCGCGCGCGGTGAGCTGCACGTCATCGGCGCCACCACGCTCGACGAGTACCGCAAGATCGAGGCCGACCCGGCGCTCGAGCGGCGCTTCTCGCCCGTCTACGTCGACGAGCCGAGCGAGGAGGAGGCCGTCGAGATCCTCGCCGGGCTGCGCGCCCGCTACGAGGAGCACCACGGCCTGCGCATCACCGACGAGGCTCTGGACGCCGCGGTGCGGCTGAGCGCGCGCTACCTCACCGAGCGGCACCTGCCCGACAAGGCCATCGACCTCATCGACGAAGCGGCGTCACGGCACGTGATCCTCGCCGAGTCGCTGCCGGGCGACGTGCGCGACCTCAAGCAGCGCCTGCAGGAGGCCTCGGACCGCGTCGACGCCGCCGCGGCGCGCGAGGACTTCGAGGAGGCCGCGCGCATCAAGCAGGAGGTCCTGCACATCCAGGACGAGTACCGCTCGCGCGAGAGCGAGTGGCGCTCGGAGGCAGGCGTCTCCGACGAGGTGACCGAGTCCGACATCGCTGCTCTGATCGCGCAGATGACCGGCATCCCCGTCGACCGCATGCTCGAGGGCGAGGCCGAGAAGCTGCTGCACATGGAGGAGGCGCTGCACGGCCGCGTGGTCGGCCAGGACCAGGCGATCGTCACGCTCGCCGACGCGATCCGGCGCGCGCGCTCGGGCCTCAAGGACCCGCGCCGCCCGATCGGCTCGTTCATCTTCCTCGGGCCCACCGGGGTCGGGAAGACGGAGCTGGCGAAGGCGCTGGCCGAGTACATGTTCAACGACGAGGACGCGCTGCTGCGCCTCGACATGTCCGAGTACCAGGAGCGCCACACGGTCTCGCGGCTCGTCGGCGCGCCTCCGGGCTACATCGGCTTCGACCAGGCGGGCGGCCTCACCGAGGCCGTGCGGCGCCGGCCGTACCAGGTGGTGCTGTTCGACGAGATCGAGAAGGCCCACCCGGACGTCTTCAACTCGTTGCTCCAGATCCTCGAGGACGGCCGGCTCACTGACACCCACGGCCGCACGGTCGACTTCCGCAACACGGTGGTCATCCTCACCTCGAACCTCGGTACGACGGGCGCGACGGGGACCATCGGGTTCGGCCGCACGCGCTCCGACGGTGAGCGCGAGACGCGCCGCCGTAACGTCGACGAGGCGTTGAAGCAGGCGTTCCGGCCGGAGTTCCTCAACCGCCTCGACGAGATCATCGTCTTCGAGGCGCTGACGGCGGCGGAGATCGCGCAGGTCGCCGACCTGCTGCTCGCCGAGGTGCGCGCACGGCTGGCAGAGCGGCGCATCGACTTCCGGGTGACGGAGGCGGCGAAGGCGGCGCTGGTCGAGGAGGGGTTCGACCCCGACTTCGGCGCGCGGCCGCTGCGTCGCACCATCCAGCGCCGGGTCGAGAACGAGCTGGCGCGGCGCGTCCTCGCTGGCGAGTTCGACGAGGGCGACTTGGTCGTCGTCGACCGCGACGGGGACGGCGGCGAGTACACGTTCATGGCGGAGCGGGCACGCGAGGAGGTGCCGGTCTAGTTGTAGCGGATCCGGTGCCCGGCCGGGCTTGACGGTGGGCTGGGCACTGCAGCACACTCTCGTCAATCTTCCCCGCCCTGCTCCGAAAGGCGCCGTGGCGGGGTTGTTGTGTTAAGGAACGAATATCCCGCGTGTAATCGTTCTCTTCGATGCCCAGAACTTCTACAGGGGTGCACGGCGGGCCTTCTTCAGTGACAGGTCGGATCCTGCCCGATACGGCCAATTCTGGCCCGGGCCGCGGCTGAACTCATCGCCGCGCGCGACGAGGGTCGTTCTCTCGAAGAGGTACGCGTGTATACAGGTCGCCCTGACCGCGCGCGCGATGTTCGGGGTAATGCAGCGCACATGCGTCAGTCGGCGGCGTGGAGGCGCTCTGGGGTGGACGTCTGGTCGCGGCTGTTGAGTTACCCGCGTGACTGGCCCTCGTCGCCGCCGCAAGAGAAGGGCGTCGATGTTGCCATTGCAACCGACATCGTGTCGCTATCGCTGCGCCGTGTGTGCGACGTGATCGTGGTGGCCTCGGCCGACACTGACTTGAGACCTGCGATCGAGGAAGCGCGACTTCGTACGGACACTAGGGTGGAGGTCGCCGCGTGGTGGGGCGAGCATTCTCGGCAGCGGCTCTCGGTTCCCGGCTCCAATATCTGGTGTCACTGGCTGAGGCGCGACGATTACGAGGGCGTGCGAGACGACACGGACTACACAGCACGTCGGCGATAGCCTGACGCACGGTTCCTTGCCGTTGCCCGCCTCCGCTCGCCCTCCGATAATCGAACGCGCACCGCTGTTCCCCACCGCAGCACGAGCCGGAGGCCACCTTGGGCAGCAATCGCCGACGCCGTCGACGCCGACGAGGCGGGAACCGGGGACGGCAGGAACCGCAGCAGGATCAGCAACAGGCGCAGTCTGACCAACCGTCCGGACGCCGACAGTCCCGCACGGGACGTGGCGCCGGCTCGTCGCGACGAGAGCGCTCCAGTCGGTCCGGTCCGCCACGGCTGCAGGGGCTCCGCTCCACCATCGACTCGTTCGGGGGCCTCCTCACGATCGGGGCGGTCGCCATTGCCGTCGGCGCGGTGATCGTGCTCATCATCCTCAACCGGCCCGGCGGCAGTGGCTCTGTCGGCGACGCGGAGTTCGTCGTGCCGCAGACCACCGCGCCCGTCGACGGGCGGCTCCTCGGGAGCCCCGACGCGCCGGTGCGCATCGTCGCGTTCGAGGACTTCAGTTGCCCGGCGTGCGGGACGTTCTCCCGCGAGACGAAGCCGCTCATCGAGCATGAGTACATCAACCAGGGGCTCGTCTCCATCGAGTACCGCCACCTGGCGATTCTCGGGGCGGACTCCGAGCGGGCCGCCGCGGCGTCGGAGTGCGCCGTCGACCAGGATCTCTTCTGGCCCTATCACGATGTCCTCTACGCCCGGCAGGGCAGTGCAGGCTGGGCGTCGAGGGGCAATCTCAAGGACTTCGCGCGCGAGATGAACGACGTACTGCAGGGCCCGGGCCTGGACCTCGACGCGTTCGACGCATGCGTCGACGCCGGGGTGAAGGAGATCACGGTCCAGGCAGCGAGCGACGAGGCGGGCCGGCTGATCGCCGGCGTGGGCGGCCGGACCTCGACGCCCACGTTCTTCATCAACGGCGTGCTCGCGTTCCACGGCGCGCAGCCCATCGAGGCGTTCCGCGCGGAGATCGACCGCTTGCTGAACGCCGCCGGTGTCACCGGCGGGGAGCAGTCGGCCGAGCCCGCTGGGCCGCCGGTCGACGGTCGCCTGCTCGGCGATCCGGACGCGCCGGTGCAACTCGTGGCCTTCGAGGACTTCAGTTGCTCGCACTGCGCCGACTTCTCGCGCGACACGAAAGCGCTGATCGAGGACGAGTACATCGCGGACGGCCGCGTCGCGATCGAGTTCCGGCACATGGCGATCCTCGGCCCCGACTCGGAGCGTGCGGCCGCGGCGTCCGAGTGCGCCGCGGACCAGAACCTGTTCTGGCCGTACCATGACGTGCTCTTCGCGCGGCAGGGCGGCCAGGGCTGGGCCTCCGACGACAACCTCAAGAGCTTCGCCCGCGAGATGAACGACGCCCTCGGCACGGGCGGGCTCGACCTCGAGGCGTTCGACGCGTGCGTGGACTCGGGCGAGAAGATCGCCACCGTGCGCGCCGCGACCGACGAGGCGGGACAGATGATCGTCGCGGCGGGCGGTCAGCCCTCGACGCCGACGTTCTTCATCAACGGTGAGCCCGCCGTCCAGGGCGCCCGGCCGATCGAGGTCTTCCGCGAGGCCATCGACGCCGTACTGGCCGCCGCGGGCGGCGGATAGGCGACGGACCGTGGGCGCCCTGCTCGCACGGCGGCGCGACGCACTGCTCGCCCTCGCCGTGTTCGGCACGGGCGTGGCCGCGTACCTGAGCTGGGTCGCCATCGACAGCGAGCAGAAGCCGTTCTGCTCCGGCGTCGGCGACTGCCAGGCGGTGCAGAGCTCCGAGTTCGCCGAGATAGGCGGGGTGCCCATCGCCGTGCTCGGCCTCGGGATGTACGCGACGCTGCTCGCGCTCGTGGCGGCGCGCCGGTTCTGGTCCCGGGCCGCCGAGGCGGGAGTGGGCCGCCCGCTCGCGAGCGCGACGTTCGGCGTGGCGCTCAGCGGCGCGCTCTACTCGGCGTACCTGACGTACCTCGAGCTGTTCGAGATCGACGCGATCTGCGCGTGGTGCGTGGCGTCGGCGGT
>DAOULE010000065.1:0-2214 GCA_034420575.1 Dehalococcoidia bacterium | reverse complement strand
ACCCGCACCCTCGGAGCCGACTCCGACGCCGCCGCTGCCGGGCGCGTCGAGGGCGTGCGTGGTCCGCGCGGCCTCGGGGCCTGTCTCGGCCTGCGTGGCGGGCGGCGTCGGAGTCGGCTCCGAGGGTGCGGGTGGGGGAGGTTGCGCTTCGTCGTCGGTGTCGGTGAACAGCGTGATGGCGGTCAGGGCCGTACCGATGGCTGCGGCGATGACGAGCAGCGCCAGTGCCCGCACCAGGCACGATCGGGCGAGATACACCGGATCACCCGATGGCGAGCCCGAGCTCGGCCGCCCGCCGCAGGGCGAACCCGTCGGTCATGCCGGAGACGTAGTCGGCCGCGCGCCGCCACGGTGGGTCGTCCGGCAGCGAGAAGCCCTCGATCTGCTCGGGGTGGCGCTCGTAGTGCGTGAACAGCGCCTCGATGACGCGCTGGCCCTGCTCGGCTGCTTCCCGCACGGAGGGTGCGAGGTAGACCCGGTCGAAGAGGAACGCCCTCAGCTCGTCGGTGGCGTGCAGCACCTCGTCGCTGAGCTCGATGCGGCTCGCGTCCGTCCGCGGCGCATTCGCCGCGGTGTGCGAGGTCTCGACGCAGTCCGTCACCAGCCGGTCGATGCGCTGTGAGTGCGTGGCGCCGAGGGTGTCGTGGACGGCGTCGGGCAGTTCGTCCCCGCGCAGCAGGCCCGCGCGCACGGCGTCCTCGATGTCGTGGTTGAGGTACGCGATCGAGTCGGCGAGCTTCACGATCTGGCCCTCGAGCGTGGAGGCGACGCCCCAGCCCTCGGCGGCGACAGACGCCAGCTCCTTGGAGTGCATGTAGATGCCCTCGCGCGTCTCGGGCATGAGGTTGAGCCCGCGCCCGTCGCGTTCGAGGACCTCGACGATGCGTAGGGACTGCGCGTTGTGGCGGAATCCGTCCGGCACCAGCTCGCCGAGCCGCTCCTCGCCCGCGTGCCCGAACGGCGTGTGGCCGAGGTCGTGGCCGAGCGCGATCGCCTCGGTGAGGTCCTCGTTGAGGCCGAGGGCGCGCGCGATGGTGCGCGCGATCTGCTGCACCTCGATGGTGTGGGTCATGCGGGTGACGACGTGGTCGGAGTCCGGCGCGATGAAGACCTGCGTCTTGTGCTTGAGCCGCCGGAAGGCGCGCGTGTGGATGATGCGGTCGCGGTCGACCTGCCAGGCGAGGCGCAACGGGTCGGGTGGCTCGGGCCGGTCGCGTCCCGGGGAGTCGGCCTCGCGTGCCGCACCGGCCGCGAGCAGCGCCTCGCGCGCCTCGAGGGCGGCGCGGAGGTCGGTGGTCGCGGGCGAGGCCATGCAGGGAGTGTCCGCCGAGGCGGGTCGGTGCGGCAAGCGCTCCGTTTGCCCGTGCCGTCACCCCGGCCCTAGCATCGGGCAGTGACCCAGGATGCCCCCTCCGGCGAGCCAGACGCGGATCCGGCCCCCGCGGCCGATCCGGTCGAGCCAGCCTCCGACCCGCCCGTCGAGCCGACCCCGGAGCCACAACGGGCACGTGACCCGCTGTGGACCTCATTCCTGCTGCCGGTCGCCGTCCTGATCGGCGCCGCGGCCATCGTCGGCGCGCTGTTCTTGCGTGAGGACTCCCCGCCGCCCGAGTCCGTCGCGCCTGCGCTGGCGGACCTCACCACCGCCGTCGATGCCCTGTCGGCCGAAGTCGAGTCCCTCTCCGACGAGGTCGCGCTCCTCGCGGTGGAGGTCGAGGTGTCCGCCGGGCTCGACCGGGCGGCCGCGCCCGCTCCCGCCGCGCCGTCCGGGCTGGCGACGCTCAGCGAGGCGCTGCGGCGCTACGCCGCCTCGATCGGCCTCGATGCCGACGACTTCGGTGCGTGCCTCGACGATCCCGTGACGTACGAGGCGGTCGGGGCACAGCTCCAGCGCGGGATCGACCTCGGCGTGCGCGGGACGCCGACGTTCTTCATCAACAACAAGCGCATCTCCGGCGCGCAGCCCTCGGCCCTCTTCGCCCTGCTGATTGCCGCCGAGCTCGAGGGCAGCCCCACGAGCCTCGACGAGTACCCGGAGGTGATTCAGCAACTCGCTCAGCGCGACCCGCCGAGCTTCGAGATCCTGCCCGAGCGCCCCGACGCGAGCGGCGCTCCCATCGAGGGGGACCCCGGGGCCGCGGTGATGATCCTCGAGTTCAGCGACTTCGAGTGTCCGTTCTGCGAGCGCTGGTACCAGGAGACGCTGCCCGACAT
>DAOULE010000064.1:0-11717 GCA_034420575.1 Dehalococcoidia bacterium | reverse complement strand
GATCGCTGTGCAGGAAGTCCGTCAGGATGTCGAGCCGCCGCTTCGCGCTGATCGCGCCGGCGATGTTCGAGCGCTCGAAGTCGAGCAGCGTCATGCCGACGTACCAGCCGCGGTTGACCTCGCCGAGCACGTTCTCGGCGGGGATGCGGACGTCCTCGAAGAACGTCTCGTTGAAGCCGTGCTCCCAGCCCATGTTGATGAGCGGGCGCACGCTCAGGCCCGGCGTGTGGATGTCCTCGATCAGCACGAACGAGATGCCGCGGTGCTTCGGCGCGTCCGGGTCGGTGCGCACGAGCGCGAACAGCGAGTCGGCGACGTGCGCACTGGAGGTCCAGATCTTCTGGCCGTTGATCACCCACTCGTCGCCGTCGCGCGTGGCGCGCGTCTGCAGGCCGGCGAGGTCAGAGCCGGCGCCCGGCTCCGAGTAGCCCTGCGCCCACAGCTTCTCGCCGTTGAGGATGCCCGGTAGGTACTGCGCCTTCTGCTCGTCGGTGCCATGCACGATGAGCGTCGGGGCGAGCAACGCGAGGCCGTTCGCGCCCACCTGGGGCGCGCCGGCGGCGGCGCGCTCCTGCGTGAAGATGAACTGCTCCATCGGCGACATGCCGGCGCCGCCGTACTCCTTGGGGAGGTGCGGCGCGAACCAGCCGTGCTCGAAGAGCGCGTCGGTCCAGGAGTTGGCCGCGTTCTCGCGCTCCGGGTCGCCGGAGCGGCGGTCCTGGCCCCAGTCGGAGTCGAGGCCGCGCGCGGCGCGCTCGCGGTAGTACGAGGGGATGCCGTCCTTGAACGCCTCCTGCACCTCGGCGCGGAATGCGGCCTGCTCGGGAGTGTCTGCCCAGTCCATGCGTGTCCTGCCTTCCGGGTCGGCGCCTCGCGCGCCGCGTCACGAGCCCATCATAACGACGCCGGCCGGACGTGCCACGCACCCCCCGGCCGCGGGCGTCGAGGGCTACCCGGCGGCGAGCGCAGCCTCGCCGTCCAGCACGAAGCCGGACTGGTGCCACTCGCAGAAGCGGCCGTGCTCGGTGACGTGCTGGTAGGCGGAGAGCGCGGCGATCGCGCCCTGCGCCGCCGCCGTCACCGTCTGCTTGAGCGCGCCCGAGCCGTCGGTCAGGTCCCCCGCGGCGAACAGGCCCGGCACGTTCGTCCGCATCTCGCGGTCGACGTGGACCTCGTCCGTCTCGGCGTTGAGATCGACGCCGACCGCGCGTGCGAGGTCGACGCGCGGGTCGGCGCCGGCCTCGATGAACAGCACGTCGAGGTCCAACGTGTCCGCGCCCTCGTGCGGCCGGGTGAGGCGCACGCCGGTCAGGCCGTTGTCGTCGCTGCCGATCAGCTCGGCGACCTCCGTCTCGAGTAGCACGTCGACGTTGTCGGCCTGGCCGAGCAGCTCGACGAGGACGGGCTCGGGCCGCCACAGCCGGTCGCCGCGGTAGATGAGGTAGGTGCGGGCGGCGTGGCGCGCGTTGAGCAGCGCGCCCTCGACCGCCGCGTTCCCGCCGCCGACTACCGCGGCCACCTTGTCGCGGTAGAGCGGGGCGTCGCACGTCGAGCAGTACGAGACGCCGCGGCCCGTCCACTCGGCCTCGTTCTGGAGGCCGAGCATCCGCCGCTCGCGGCCAATGGCGAGGATGACGGCGCTGGCGTCGATCTCCTCGCCGTCGGAGAGCGTGGCCATGAAGTGGTCGCCGTCGGTGGCGAGGGCGGTCACGTCGGCGTTGCGGATCGGGACGTCGTAGCGGGTGACCTGCTCCTGGAAGCGCAGCATGAGGTCGAAGCCGTCGATCTCCGGGTGGCCCGGGTAGTTCTTGATGATGCCCCCGATGGCTGTCTCACCGCCGAAACGCTCGCCCGCGACGAGCGTCTTCACGCGGTAACGGGCGCTGTACAACGCGGCCGCGTACGCGGCGGCGCCCTGGCCCGCGATCAGCACATCGAAGTGCTCGACGTCTGGCATGGCGCACCTCCCCGGATCGCTGGTACTCCCACGATCGAGGATACGACTCTGCCGGGGCGGATCTGACCGGAAACGGTTAACCCGTCTAGCCCTCTTCGGGCAGCGCGCGGATGTCGCGCAGGCCGCGGTGGAGCTCGGCGTAGTCGAGGCCGTAGCCGACCACGAAGCCCGGCCCGAGCCGCAGCCCGGCGTAGTCCGGCTCGTCGTCGGCTGCAGGTCCACCCTCGCGGACGAGGAGCGCACACCGGCGCAGCGAGGCGGGGCGACCGGCGGCGATGCGCGCGCAAATGGTCCGCATCGTGCGACCCGTGTCGGCGATGTCCTCGACCACGATCACGTCGCGGCCGGTCACGTCGGTCTCGAGGTCCTTGGTGATCTCGACGGCGCCCGCGGAGCTCGTGCCCGCGCCGTAGGAGCGCGCCCGGACGAAGTCGACCTCGGCCGGGACCGCAAGCTCGCGCACGAGGTCGGCAAGGAACACGAACGAGCCCTTGAGCACCCCGACGAGGAGCAGCGGCTGCGCGCTGCGCCGTCGCGACGCGTCGTCCTCGATGGCGCGTGCGAGGAGTGCGACGGCGTCGCGGATCTCGTCCTCGGTGTAGCGGGGTTCGAGGTCCACCGTGCGCCCTCCTCGCGTGCAGGCGGGCATCGTATCGTGGGCGCGCCGCACCGGGCGCGGTGAGTCGGAGGGCCACTCGCATGGAAGAGCTGATCCGGGCGCTGCCCAAGGCCGAGCTGCACATCCACATCGAGGGCACCCTGGAGCCCGAGATGATGTTCGAGCTGGCTGCCCGCAACGGCGTCGCCCTGCGTTTCGGGAGCGTCGAGGAGGTGCGCGCGGCGTACGCGTTCACCGACCTCCAGTCCTTCCTCGACATCTACTACGAGGGCATGGCCGTACTGCAGACCGAGCGCGACTTCCACGACCTCGCGCGCGCCTACTTCGAGCGCGCCCACGCCGACGGCGTGCGCCACGCCGAGCTGTTCTTCGACCCGCAGGCCCACACGGAGCGCGGCGTCCCGTTCGCTACCGTGATCAACGGGCTCCAGGCGGCCATCGAGGAGGCGCGCGAGGAGTTCGGCATCACGTCGATGCTCATCCTCTGCTTCCTCCGGCACCTCCCGGCAGAGGCGGCGATGGCGACGCTGGAGGAGGCGCTGCCGTTCCGCGACCGCATCGCGGCCGTCGGCCTCGACTCCTCCGAGGCAGGCCACCCGCCCGAGGACTTCGAGGAGGTCTACGCGCGCGCCCGCGCCGAGGGCCTGCGCGCGGTCGCGCACGCCGGCGAGGAGGGGCCGCCGGAGTATGTCTGGGAGGCCCTAGACATCCTCGAGGTCGAGCGCGTCGACCACGGCGTCCGCAGCGAGGAGGACGAGGGGCTCCTCGAGCGGCTGGTGCGTGACCGCGTGCCGCTCACGATGTGCCCGCTGTCCAACGTGAAGCTGCGCGTGGTCGACCGTCTCGAGGACCACAACCTCAAGCGCCTGCTGAACCGCGGCGTGCGCGTCACGATCAACTCGGACGACCCGGCGTACTTCGGCGGCTACATCGGCCAGAACTACATCGAGGCCGCCGAGGCGCTCGGGCTGACGCGCGAGGAGGTCGTCGCGATCGCGCGCAACTCGATCGAGGCGACGTTCCTCGACGACGCGGCGAAGGCAGCGCTGCTCGCGGAGATCGACGCGGTCGCCTCGGAGCAGCAGGGGTAGCGGTCAGACGCTGAAGACGCCGTCCACGATCAGCGCGACCGCGACGAAGACGAGCAGCCCACCGGTCAGACGAGCGAGCACCCTCGCCACCACCTGCCGGTGCTGCCACTGGAGCAGCGGCTCCGCGCGCATCGCGAGGGCCGTCACGCCCGCCAGCGCGAGCGCCGCGACGATCGTCTCGCCCTCGCCGACCCGTTCCGCGTAGGAGATCGCCGCGGCGAGCGCGGCCGGGCTCGCCAGCAACGGGACCGCGAGCGGGATGATCGCGGCGCGGTCACTCGCGTCGAGGAGCGACGCGGTCGACTCCTCGATCGCCCGGCCGCGCAGCAGCGGGCGGGCGGCCCCGGCGAGCATGACGATGCCCGCCGCGATGTCGAAGCTCGGGGCGGCGACGCCGAGGAGTTCGAGGAACTGGCCGTGCATCATCGCCGAGGCCACGAGCAGGACCCCGGCGGCGAACCACCCGGCGATGAGCAGCCGGGTGCGGCCCGCGCGCTCGATGCCCTCGAAGCCCACCGGCAGCGAGGCGATCGATGCCGGCGGGTTCATCGCGGCCCAGAACACGGCGAGGAGCAGCAGTGCTTCGCTCATGGCGTCCTCACGGTAGCGCGTCCGGGATCGCGAGTGGCGTCTCGGGCGAGCGCAGCGTGCGGCCCTCGAGCGCGTCGGCGGCGAAGAGCAGGCCGGAGAGCGCATGCTGCTGGTCGTCCATGCGGGTCTCGCCGCGCGTGACCCACGCGCCCTCGACGAGCCCGGGCCGCGGGTAGGCGAGCGCCCCGGCGGCGTCGGACTGGCGGTTGGCCAGCAGGCTCGCGCCGACCTCCAGGCGCTCCTCGATGGCGGGCTTGAGGTCGGCCATGCGCGGGTCGTGGGCGGCGATGCGCCACAGCGCGCCCATCGCCTCGATCCACGTCCCGAACGCCGCCGCTCGCACGTGCACGCGGATGAGCGAGCCCGGACCGCCGAACAGGCCGTGCTCACGCTGCGACTCGGCGCGGATCAGGAACCCGAAGCGGCCCGCGAGACGTCGCGCGTACTCGATCTCCTCGTCGCTCAGCCCCCACTCCACCATCTCGGCCATCGTGTACGCGGCCCAGTGGTCGGGGAGGGGGCGGAAGCGCACGTCCTCGACCTCGTCGCGGCGCGTGGCGAGGAAGACCGAGGCCGCGCGGGCGTACTTGTCCCAGCCCTCGCCGGGCATCGCTTCGTGCAGCAGCGCGAGTCCCCACGCGGCCTCGCCGGGGTAGTAGCGCGAGGTGCCGATCAGGTCGGGCTGGCCCTCGGCGACCATCCATGCCACATGGAAGCCGCCGTCCGGGCGCTGCATCGAGGCGAGGAAGCGGCCCAGCTCGCGCATCACCTCGTCGTGGCGGGTGTCGCCCGTCGCCAGCCGCCGCTCGGCGAGGGCGATGAGCATGAGTCCGCTCGCGCCGAGCTTGGCGCGCCCGCCGTCCGGCGTGGTGAGCGCCGCCCAGTCCTCGTGGCGATGCAGGCGGTCGAGCATCCACTCGACCGCGGCGTCACCCGCGAGGATCGCCTCGACGTCCCCGTCGCGCCCGGCGGACTGGAACAGCGCCATCGTCACGCCGGCGTGGCGCACCTCGTTGTAGTCGTCGGGGATCGTGTCGAGGTCGGCGTCGTAGACGTACAGGTAGCGGCCGTCGGGCTGGAGGTTGCGCTCGATCCACTCGCGGCCCGCCGTGGCGGAGGCCCGCATCTCGTCGGGCGTCTGGAGGTCGCGCGACTCGGCGGGTATGACCGTGAGCCGCAGCGCGAGGAGCAGCACCGCCCACAGCGCGACCTGGAGCCCGACGCGCCGCCATGCGCGCCCTCGGTCCGTCGTGGCTACTCGGTCGGCCACCGCAGCACCCCCACGCCGTCCTCGACGGCGATGTCAGCATGCAGTGCGCGCAGCACGTTGTCAGCCTGCTCTGCGCTGCATGGCCGTGGCTGGAAGCCGACCTCGTCGTTGTCGGTGCGGATGCAGTGCAGCCGCAGCGCCTCGACGCTGTCCGGTCCGAACGCCGTGGTTGCCATCAGCCCGTACCCGGGCGCGTCGGGCGTGAACCGCCCCGGCGTGCCGAACACCCAGTTGCCGAGCGAGGAGACCACGGGCATCCCGCCGACGACCTCGACCGGCTGCGCGACGTGCGGCCCGTGGCCGATCGCGAGGTCGTACCCCGAGTCGGCGAGGAGCGCCGCCTGCGCGCGCTGCGCGTGCAGCACCCCGGCGTAGTTGACGCCCCAGTGCACGAACGCGACGACCCAGCGCGCGCCCGCCTCGCGTGCGCGTTGCATGCCCTCGGCGGCGTTGCAGCGCGTGAGCACGGCGATGCCGGGCCGCCCCTCGCCCGCATTCCGGCGCACGCCGCCGCCCTGCCCGACCGCCACGACGCCGACGCGCCCGTGCGGCGTCTCGACGATGAGCGGGCGCAGCGCCTCGTCGAGGTCGCCGCCCGCGCCGAAGCTCGCCACGCCAGCCCCGCCGAGGTGCGCCGTGGCGTCGGCGAGGCCGGCCGGGCCGCGGTCGAGCGCGTGGTTGTTGGCGAGGCCGACCGCGTTGACGCCCTCGGCGGCCAGCGCCCGCGCAGCCTCGGGGCGGGCGGCATAGCTCCAGCGCTGCGAGGGGTCATGCGGCTCGGTCAGCGTCGTGATGGGGCCCTCCGCGTTGGCGATGACGTAGTCGGCCTCGGGCAGCGGGCGCAGCCGGTCGAACGCCCAGCCATAGCCGTTCGTCGCGAGGCGTGGCTCGGCGGCGTCGGCGAGCAGCGTGTCGCCGAGCCAGAGGATGCGGAACGCGGGCGCGTCGGAGCGCTCGGCCGGCGGCGGGGCGGCCTCGAGGTCTCCCCCGCACGCCTCGTCGCGACCGCCCGCGCAGGCCGCGGCGGCCAGCGCGAGCGCAAGCGCGACGGCGACCGCGAGCCGGGCGCGCACCTCAGGCGGTGGGCGGCGCGGCGTGGGTGCGGATGCGCCGCACCTCGGGCTGCGTGGCGATGACGCCGAGCGCGACCGCGCCCAGCACGCACGCCCCGAAGGCGATTGCCACGCGCACGTCGAAGGCGTTGGCGATGAAGCCACCGACGAGGCCGCCGAGGCTGATCAGGCTGAACGTGATCGCGTGGATGCCCATCACGCGCCCTCGCAGCTCCTCGGGCACGCGCAGCTGCATCACGGTCATCGAGGTGATCAGGAAGATCGAGTTGGTCACGCCCGCGCAGTACGTCAGCGCCACGGACAGCGGGTACACCGGCGACCAGGCGAACAGGAACACGAAGAGGCTCGAGCCGAGGCTCGCGGCGAGCATCATCGGCCCCAGCGCCATACGCCGCTGCAGCCGGAACGAGAGCACCGTCCCGCTCACCGCCCCGATGCCGATCGCGGAGAGCATGAAGCCGTAACTTGCAGGCCCGATCCCGAGCTCCTCCGCCATCAGCGGCATGAGGAAGATGTAGGACATCGCGAAGAACGTCGTCGTGTACGTGATCACCATGAGCGCCGCGAAGAGCCGCTCGTGGACGATGAAGGCGACGCCCTCGAACAGCTCGCGCACCATCGCGCTGCGCGGGCCGGTCACCACGCGTTCGACGCGCAGCGCGACCAGCACGGCGACCATGACGCCGAAGCAGGCGGCCGCGGCCGCGAACACGAACGCCGTCCCGAACACGGCGATCGCGATGCCCGCGATGGCCGGCGAGACGATGCGCGTGGCCTGCCACATCACCGAGTTGAGCGCGACGGCGCTGACCATCTGCTCCTCGTCGATGAGCTGCGGGAAGAACGCATTCCGCACCGGCCAGTCGACGCCGTAGACCAGCCCGAGCGCCGCCGAGATGGCGACGACGTGCCAGATGGCGACCGCGCCGGTCGCGTCGAGCGCCGCCAGCAAGCCGATCAGCACCGCCGTGATCGCCGAGGTGACGATCAGCAGCATGCGCCGGTCCATGCGGTCGGCGAGCACGCCGCCGAAGAGGTTCACGACGATCGTCGGCGCGGCGGTCGCGGCGCCCACGTAGCCGAGGTCGAGCGGCGAGCCGCCGAGCCCGTCCACGACGAGCCAGCCCGTCGTGAGGATGACGAACTGCGTCCCCGCGACGGCGCCCAGCGAGCCGAACCAGTAGCGACGGAACAGCGGATGCCGCAGCGCGCCGAGGTCGTCGAAGATCGCTCGTAGCCGCGAGGCGGGACGCGCGCCCTCGCCCGCGGCAGTCGCGGTCTGGGTGGGTGGCGCGGCGGTCTCTCGGCTCACGGCTCGCGTCCTCCGTGTCGTGGTCGTGCAAGCGTACCGCCCCCCGCGCGGATGCGCGCTCGGGCCCGTGTGCGTCACCCGCCCGACGGCTACGCTCGATCGCATGGCCGAGACCTCGACGCCCCCGCCCAGGATCGAGCGCAGCCTGCGGCTCCTGCCGTGGTGGTGGGTGCTGCGCTGGGCGTGGATGGGCGAGGCGATCTGGGTCATCTACCTGATCGAGGACCGAGGCCTCACGCTCGGACAGATCCTGCTCCTCGAGGCCGTGGTCTTCGGCGCGATCGTCGTCGCCGAGGTGCCCACCGGCGTCATCGCGGACCGCTACACGCGGCGGCTGAGCCTGCTGCTCGGCTCGCTCTTCTCCGCCGTCGCGTTCGTGGTGTTCGGGCTGGCGAGCTCGATCGAGTTGCTGATGGGCTCGTACGTGCTCTTCGCGATCGGCGGCGCGCTCATGAGCGGCGCCGACGAGGCCTTCCTGTACGACTCGCTGCGCGCCGTGGGGCGGTCGAACGAGTTCGCCGGGGTCTTCGGCCGCTTCAACGCGCGCATGACGGTCGGGATCGCCGGGTTCACGGTCGCCGGCGGGCTGATGGTGATCTGGACGCCGCTCTCCTGGCCGATCGTGCTCAGCGGCGTGCTCTCGCTCGTGGCCGCCGGCTTCGCGCTGCTGCTCGTCGAGCCGCCGCGCGAGCGCACGGAGCAGTCGTTCGTGCGCATCGGCCGCAGCGCCGCCGGCCGCATCCTCAGCACGCGCGCGCTGCGCTGGATCGTCGTCGTCTCGGCGGCGGTCCAGGGCATCGAGATCGTCGCGTTCACGACCTTCCAGCCGATCCTCGTCGGCGAGGGCGTCCCGGTGTGGGCGCTCGGCTGGGTGGCGGCGGGGATGATGCTGGTCGCGGCAGCGGGCGGGTGGTCGTCGTGGCGGGTGCGACAGCGCTTCGGCCTCAGCCGCTCGCTCGCGGTGCTCCCGGCGTTCGCGGCCATCGGCCTCCTCGGCGGCGCGAGTGGGATGTTGTGGCTGTTCCCGGTGTTCACCGCGGCGATGTTCGTCCGCGAGGCGCTGCACCCCCTCGTCGTCGAGTACCTCTCGAGGCGCGTCCCGGACGGGGAGCGCGCGACCACGCTCTCAGTACACCAGCTCGCCGCGTGGTTCGCGACGATCGTGATCTCGCTCGGGCTCGGGCTCGTGGTCGACCGGGTCGGTCTCGGCTCCTCGCTCGCGGCAGCGAGCGCGGTGCTGCTCGTGGTGGTGCTCGTCGCCTACGCGCTGTGGCGCTCCGCGGGCGACCGCGAGCCGTACCCCGAGGGCGAGGGTGGCGAGGAGACCAGCGAGGAGCCGGGAGCCGCGACGCCCTAGGTGCGCTCGATCACGCCGCACGCGATGCGCGCGCCGGCCGATGCCACGTCGCGGTAGTCGTCGGGGTCTGCATGCACGATGAACGCCGAGCCGTCCTCGTCGAACAGCGAGTGGTCTGGGCCGGAGTCGAGGGTGACGGCGGGCGTGAAGTACTCCGCCCGGGCGCTGCCATCCTCGCCGGCGTGGAGGTTGGGGAGGTCACCCGCGTGCGGGCCGTCCCCGTGGAAGCCGTGGGGTTCGCCGCCGGGGGCGAAGTGGCTGCCGGCCGCCTTGAAGTCGGGCGAGCACGCGCCGACGCCGTGGATGTGGAAGCCGTGCGCGCCGGCGGTGAGGCCGAGCACCTCGGCCGAGATGAGCACGCCGGATGCCGTCTGGGTCAGGATGACCTGGCCCATGGCGTGGCCGTTGGGGGCCTCGAGTATCGCGCGGGCCGTCGCGCCCACCTCGTCCGGCGAGTCGTCGCCGCCACAGGCGGATGCGACGAGGAGTGCGGCGGTTGCGGCGAGGACGCGGAGCACAGTGGACATGGAGGCCCTTTCAGGTGCGTGCTGTGGCGATGCAGTATTACAGGATGCAGTATTACGAATGGAGAGTATGACGTTGTGATGGAGTATCACTGGTCGGTGGACGAGGTGCAAACGAGGCGCGTTAACGCCCGCAGCCCCGGGAAGGGGGAGTCCCCGGGGCTGCCGTGGCTGAGGCCCGCCTGGCTTAGCTGGTGCGGATCTCGATCTGGCGCGGCTGCGGCTTCTCCTGCAGGGGCAGGCTCAGCGTGAGCACGCCGTTGGTGAGCTCAGCGTCCACCTCGGCGTCCTGCACCACGCCCGGCAGGGCGATGCGGCGGCTCACCGAGCTGATGTGACGCTCGCGACGGTACCAGCGGCCGTCCTCCGTCTTGTCCTCGGCGGTGTGCTTCGCGTTGATCGTGAGCACGCCCTCGTGGACCTGGATGTCGATGTCATCTGTGTCGAAGCCGGGCAGCGATGCCCGGACCCGCAGCGCCCCGTCCTCCTCGTAGATGTCGACGGGGAGCGTGCCCTCGTCCCACGAGTGGGTGTGGATGGGCCGGAAGAACGACTCATCGAAGAGCCGGTCCATCACCTGGCGCATCCCCACGAACGGGTCGCGACGAACCATGATGTCTGCCATTGTCTGTGTCCTCTCCTTCGCTGTTGTGCTGTCGCCGCCTCAGCCGGCAAGGCGTCCGATGTGGCCTCGGAGTGCCTCCTGTTGATGACCGCCGGGTGCTGCGTCCCGGCTCCGTGCCGGGCCTAGTTGAAGCCGAAGGGCGGGCTCTGCACCGCCGCGCCCACGCGCACGAGCGCTACCTGCAGGTCGGCGGGCGAGAGCTCCTGCGGGCGTGCCGAGCCATCCGCGCGCCGTACTGCCTCGATGTAGCTGGTCAGGTTCAAACGGTTCCTCCTGTTGGCGTCCGACGGTGTGTCGGGCCACTACTTCGCTGTCCATCGGTCCGCTGTCCGAGCCGTGGTCTTGATCCCCCGCGCTGCCTCCTTGCTGTGCGTGAGTAGATGATAGGTAGTGGGGTAGCTCATGTCAAGACTCATGAGTGAATAACACTAAGGAAATGTGGATGGAATCGCGTGTGCCTGCTATAGTACGGCCATGGCAAGAGACTTCTACGAGGTCCTGGGGGTGCCACGCGGCGCCGCCGACAAGGAGATCCGCTCCGCGTTCCGCAAGCTCGCACGCCAGTACCACCCCGACGTGAATCCCGGCGACGAGGCCGCCGAGGAGCGCTTCAAGGAGATCTCCGAGGCCCACGCCGTGCTCTCCAACACCGAGACGCGCGCCGCCTACGACCGCTACGGCGACCGCTGGCGCGACGCGGAGCAGATCGAGGAGATGCGCCGCGGCGGCGCAGGCCCGTTTGGCGCGGGCGGCCCCTTCGGCTTCGGGGGCGGCGAGGGCGCCCGCACCTTCGAGTTCAACCTCGGCGACCTCGGCGGCGACGGGCCGGGCGGGGCGGGCGGCTTCGGCGGGATCTTCGACGGCCTGTTCGGCCGCGGCGGCGACGCCGCTCCGCGCGCGCCGCGCCGCGGCCGCGACATCGAGCACCCCGTCGAGGTCTCGCTCCAGGAGGCCTACGACGGCACCACGCGCACGGTCGAACTCGCCGACGGCGCAGCCCCGTGCACCATCTGCGGCGGCTCGGGCAGCCTCGCGGGCGCGACGTGCCACAGCTGCCGAGGCAGCGGGCGCGGCGGCGCCACGCGGCGCATCGAGGTCACGATCCCGGCCGGCATCCGCACCGACCAACGCGTGCGCGTCCGCGGCCGGGGCGAGCAGAGCGCGCGCGGCGGCCAGCCGGGCGACCTCTTCCTCGTCGTCACCGTGCGCCGCCACCCGGACTTCGAGCGCCGCGGCGACGACCTGCACATCGACGTCGACGTGCCCGTGACGGTCGCCGCGCTCGGCGGCGAGGTGCG
>DAOULE010000063.1:0-2289 GCA_034420575.1 Dehalococcoidia bacterium | reverse complement strand
GCGGTCGTCGTGCACCTCGGCGCGACGGGGAGCAGTGGCGTCACCGCCGACCGGCGCCTCCGCGACGCCTACAACCGCGGCGACACGACGCCCGAGGCACGCGCCTCGCTCATCGCCGAGGCCCACCGGCAGCGCGCGGAGCGGAGCGCCGAACCCATCGAGCGGGCGCGCCGGTCCCTCGACGCGCTGGTGCAGTACGCGGAGCCGCGAGGCATCGCGATCGGCCTCGAGTGCCGGCTGTACTTCCACGAGATCCCGCTCCCCGACGAGGCAGCGGACCTCCTCGCGCCGTACCCAGCGCACGTCGCCGGGTACTACCACGACGTCGGCCACGCCGAGGTGCTGCACCGCCTCGGCCTCGTCCCCCTCGATGCGTGGTTCGACCTCCTCGGCGACCGTCTCATCGGCACACACCTCCACGACGTGGCGGGCCTGCGCGACCACCGCGCGCCGGGCCATGGCGACGTGGACTTCGCGTGGCTCGCGGAGCGCATCCCCGCTTCGGCGGCGCGGACGCTGGAGATCGACCAGCGCGAGCCGAACGAGGCGGTGGGCGAGGCACTGGGGGTGCTGCGTGGGGCCGGCGTGATCGAGGCTGCGGAGTCGTAGCGCGATCCCGAAGGCGTATTGCGACGCCGGGCACTGAATCTCTACCATCGATGCACGCTCTCGGGCTGCGCCCGGAGTCTTCGCAAGGGCCAGTGACAAGAGCCCCTGGGCTCTTCCGGCGCCAATCGGATAGCTGGCCCAACGCACACCCTTCCAGCGCCACGGACTCCGGAACCGCATATTGCGACCCCTAGGGGAATCCGGGTACGATCCGAGAACGGTGCGGGTACTGCCCGCGCCCCTAACCAGGCTGGTGACAAGAGCCCCTGGGCTCTTCCGGCGAAAGCCGGATAGCCGGCCTACTTTCATGCCCGAATTTCCGAGACCGTCAGTAGAACGTTCGACGTCCCCGTCGAAAGAGATCGCGCTCCACTGCAATTCGCTCGCGGATCAAGCGGTACGGGCGCTCATCCGCTTGCTCCCAGCGACGTTGGATCGCCCACGCGCAGTAGTCAGCAACCTGTAGGCACGGGTCTGTCGCGGCAGGCCAGAAGGCGACGCGGGCAGTCGGCATCGTGGCAGCCCGCACCGCGCTCTGGACAGCCGTCATGAACTCCCGCCGCTGACGGCCCGTACCGACTGCCGCGGCGATGACATGCAATTCGTCGCCGGGGCTGCTCTGGATGGCGGGCCGCACGTGACGGAGGTGGAAGTACCACGCGTTCTGATAGAAGACCTCCGCCGACGAACGCATCGAGGGTCGCGCTTTGGGCTTCTCCAGGATCGTCGCGTCCACGCGGAAGTCATGCTGCCTGAGCACCTCGAAGACGCGGTCGCGGACGTAGACCGTGTCGTCCGTCGCGTGGAACCCGCGACGGAGGTCGATGCCCTCCCAAGCCAGCTCGAAGCGCAGCGCCCGCAGCGACGTGGCGAGGGTGTCGTGACCCTCGGGGAACGCGACGGTCGTGAGGATGAAGAAGCGGCTCGCTCCAGCCTTGCGGCTGAAGTCGAAGTTGCCGGCCTCGTCGGCGAACACATGAACCCGCGCCACGGCCTGTCCCTGGCGGCGGATGGGAGCGGGCGCCGGGCTCGGCGCGAGCCGCACTGTAGCACTCGCCACGCCTGTGGGCGGCCTCGATGCGGCTCGCCGGCGGCTCGCTTTGCCCGCTTCGCCACGCCTGCGTACCCTCGATGCATGCGCATGTCGAGGCTCTTTGGACGCACGCTGCGAGAGGCGCCGGCCGACGCGGAGACGGCCAGTCACCAGCTGCTGCTGCGCGCTGGCTTCATCGACCAGCTCATGGCCGGGGTCTACAGCTACATGCCGCTCGGGCGCCGCACCAAGCTCAAGGTCGAGCAGGTCGTGCGCGAGGAGATGGACGCCGCCGGCGGCCAGGAGGTGCTCCTCCCGACCATCCACCCCGCCGAGCTGTGGGAGCAGAGCGGCCGCGACGAGTCGATGGGCTCCGTGCTCTTCACGCTGCGCGACAAGCGCGACCGCGCGCTCGTGCTCGGCCCGACGCACGAGGAGGTGATCACGCGCCTCTTCGCCGATCACACCAGCTCGTACCGCGACGTGCCGGTGACGCTCTACCAGATCCAGACCAAGTTCCGCGACGAGGCGCGCCCGCGCGGCGGGCTCGTGCGCGTCCGCGAGTTCACGATGAAGGACGCCTACTCGTTCGACCTCGACGAGTCGGGGCTCGACGACTCGTACCAGGCGATGTTCGAGGCCTACGG
>DAOULE010000062.1:0-37068 GCA_034420575.1 Dehalococcoidia bacterium | reverse complement strand
GGGATCGGGAAGAAGATCGCCTCGGCGGCGGTGATGAGCGCGAGCGCGATCGGCCCCGCGGGGCTATCCGCCCATGCGACAAGCCATTCGCGAAGGTCGTGCAGCACGGTAGCGGCAGCGTGCCGCCTCGGACGCCCCGGAACAAGACCCGTTCACGTTCGCAATACGCCGAACGGCCCCGTCCCCGGGGCCGCGCGGGCATGCAAACGGCCGCCTCGCGGCGGCCGTTCGGTGTGGTGCCGTGTGGCAGAGCCTAGTGGCTGCAGGCGCCGCCGGCGCCACAGCCGCAGCCGGCGCTGGCTTCCGCGGGCGCACCCGCACCGCAGCCGCACGCGCCACCGGTGGCGGGCTGAGCGTTGGGGGCGTCGATGGTGAAGCCCTTCCGCATCAGGTCTTCGTCGGTGTAGTCGATCGAGGCGCCCTCGAGGTTCGGGGCGGTGATCGGGTCGACGATGAACCGCACGCCGTGGAGATCGAGCACGTTGTCCTCGGTGGTCGGCTTGTCGATGCCCATCGCGAACGAGGGGCCACTGCAGCCGCAACCGCCGCCGCGCGCGAAGATCCGGAGGCCCTGCGCCTCGTCCTCGCGCTGCTGGGTGACGATCAGACCGAGGCGCTGCGCCGCGTCCTCGCTGACGTTGAGGGTGAATTCCATTCGGGCCTCCATGGTCCTGGCCGGCGCGCGGTCGGCGCGCGGCCGCGCCTGAGCGTTCTCACTCGGTGCGCCTCAAGCATGCCCGCCCGGAGCGGGCACCGCAAGTGGCATCTGTGCCTCGGCGACCGGTTCGCCGGCAGGCTCCCCGCAGTGGTCGCGGATCAGCGCGAGCAGCTCGTCCCCGAACGCCTCGACGCGCGAGTCGCCGAGCCCCCAGACACCGAGCAGCGCCTCGCGGCTGTCGGGTCGCCGGGCCGCAAGCTCGCGGGCGCTGCGGTCCGTGAAGAACGTGTAGGCCGGCACGCCCTCGCTGCGCGAGCGCTCGCGACGCCAGTCGCGGAGCCGCTCGTACAGCGGGTCGTCGAACGCGACCTCGGGCCCGGCCTCCTCGGCCTCGGCGCGGCGTCGCCGCGACGCGGCCTTCGGCTCGGGGCGCGGCGGCGGTGCGGGCGCGCCGGGGTGCTCGGCCTCCCACGCGCGCACGAGCGCGAGCAGGTCGGCGCCGAACCACCGCACGCGCGTCTCGCCCATCCCCCACGTGGCGAGCAGCTCGGCCTCGTCTTGTGGCCGGTGCGTCGCGACTTCGCGCGCGGTGCGCTCCTCGAACACCGTGTACGGCGGCCGCCCGGTGTCGCGCGCGATGCGCGTGCGCAGCTCGAGGATCGCGTCGAAGAGCTCGCCCGGGTACGCAGGGGCCTCGCGGCGGGTGGTCTGGGTGCAGCTGTCGCAGCCGCCGCAGTCGGCCTCGCGGGGCTCCTCGCCGAAGTAGCGCAGCACGATCGCGCGGCGGCACCCGGTCGTCTCGGCGTACTCGACCATCTGGCTGAGCCGCGACTCCGCGTAGCGACGCCGCTCCTCGATCGGCCGGGTGTCGATCGGCGCGCCTGGGTCGAGGCTCGTCAGTCGCAACGCGCCCGGCTCGACGAGCCCGGAGGCGCGGAGCGCGGCCAGCGTGACCGGCCAGCCCTCGCCACCCCCGGCGTCGGCTGCGTCGGCGGGCTGCATCGGCCGGGCGCCGGCGAAGCGCTGGAGCTCGATGAGGCGATGCCACGCCCGCCGGACCTGCTCGTCGTCGGGGTGTGCCTGCGCGATGAAGCGGCGTTGCAGGCCCACATCGCGGCGAGCGTAGAGCAGCGTGCACTCGGCCGGCTCGCCGTCGCGGCCCGCGCGGCCGGCCTCCTGGTAGTACGACTCGAGGCGTCCCGGCATCCCGAGATGCACGACAAAGCGCACGTCCGGTTTGTCGATGCCGAGCCCGAACGCGTTCGTCGCGACGATGACGGGCGTCTCGCCGGTCGTGAACCGCCGCTGCGTCGAGGCCCGCACCGAAGCGGGCATCCCGGCGTGGTACGGCTCGACGCGCACACCGGCGGCTCGCAGCGCGGCGGCCGTCTCCTCCACGTTGCGCCGTGTGCGCGCGTAGACAATGCCGGATTGACCCTCGCGCTCCCGGGTATAGCGCACGAGCCAGTCGAGGCGGTCGCCGGCGGCGTCCATCTGCCGGGCTGCGAAACGCAGGTTGGGGCGGTCGAAGCTCGTGACCACCTCGCGCGCGCTGGCGATGCCGAGGCGCACGAGGATGTCGCGCCGCACCGTCGCGTCGGCGGTCGCGGTCAGCGCGAGCGTGCGCGGCTCGCCGAGCTGCGCGCGCGCCACGCCGAGCGCGAGGTAGTCGGGGCGGAAGTCGTGGCCCCACTCGGAGATGCAATGCGCCTCGTCGACGACGAGGAGCCGCACCCCGTGGCGCTGCAAGCCCGCGACGAAGCGCCGGTTCGCGAACCGCTCGGGGGCGACGTACAGCAGCGCCGTGCGGCCCTCGGTGAAGTCGACGAAGCGGCGGTTCTGCTCGCGCGCGGAGAGCGTCGAGTTGATGTAGTCGGCTGCGACACCGGCGGCCTGCAGCGCCTCGACCTGGTCCTGCATGAGCGCGATCAGCGGCGAGACGACCAGCGCGCGCCCCACCTCAAGCGCCGGTAGCACGTAGCACAGGCTCTTGCCGCCGCCCGTAGGCATCACCCCCAGGACGTCGCCGTCGGCCAGCCGCTCAAGGACCTCGGCCTGCCCGGGACGGAAGTCCGGATAGCCGAAGCGGTCCAGCAGCAACTCGCGGTAGCGCTCGACTCCTCGCGGGAGGTCGGCCGGCAGCGCGGCCGGCGCGACAGGTGGCCTCGATGGCTCATCGCGCGGTGGTCGCGGGGCCTCGGCCGCGCCGTTCGTCGCCCATCCCGGCGTCTGCTCGTGAGGGCCATCGGCCGGCGGTGCGTCGAGGTCGAGCAGCGGCGGGGGCTCGTCGGCGAACGCGCCGCAACCGGGGCAGTTGGGGGCGCCGTCGGGCCAGTGGGTGTCACATCGAGAGCACTGCACGGGCGCATCGTAACGGAACGAACGCTCGTTCGTCTATCTGTGAGCGCATATGCGCGAATAGGCGTACTAGCGAATGACCTCGATATCGACGTTGAGCGGGCCGGCGATGTCGCGCCAAGCCCTGTCAGTCGTGAGCACGGGCAGCCCTCGTTGTAGCGCGAGGGCTAGACACGCCCGGTCACCGAGCGAGAGGCCGAACGCTCGAGTGGCAGGTCGTAGGAGCCCTGTGGACAGGGCCTCTGCCTCATCGAACCACTCCGGCGTGACCTGGAGTACGTTGAACGCGGCGCGTATCGCCGCCTCGTCGAGGCCATCGGCCGCAAGCTTGGTCGCCACCTCCGCGAGATTCACGGTGCTCATCAGGGCCCCGGTCCCAAGCTCCCTCGACACGCGGTCCGCCCCGGGCTCGCCTTGCAAGTAAGCCAGCGCCGCGGACGCATCAAGCACCGAGCTACTCACGGGCGGCCTCGGCACGGCGCTCGGCTATCAGTTCATCCGCCAGGGAGCGTTCCTTCGGAACGTGACGGGCGATGAGTTCCCGCACACGCCGAAGCGCCTCCGCATGCGGGACGATTCTGAGTTCGTCGCCTTCGAGTTCCACCACCACGCGGTCGCCCGGCTCCAGCCCGAGCTCGCGCCGGTACTCGGCCGGGATGAAGAGCCGTCCGTTGCTATCTACCTTCGTCGTCGTCTGTGGCATGCGAGATCTCCTGTCTGACCACGTGGCGAACAGCGGCGAGCGCCGGTCGGTCCACCCGACTACTCACGTGCAGCCTCGACCCGCCGTTCCGCGATCAACTCATCCGCCAGCGAGCGGTCCGGCGAGACGTAGCGCGCAACAATCTCTCGAGCGCGCCGGATGCCCTCGAGCTGCGAGAGGATCCGCACTTCGCCGTCGTGCAGTTCGACGACCACGCGATCGCCCGGCTTCAGTCCGAGCTCGCGGCGATAGTCTGCCGGGATGAACACCCGTCCGTTCTTGTCGACCTTGGTGACCGGCACCTCGGGGCCTCCTCGTACGCTGTACCACAGTACAGGATGTATACCATGGACGGTGATCCATGCCACGAACGAAGATTCATACCACGAATGGAGTAGCGTGTTACTCCCCGTCCGGCTCCACCCCCGACAGCTCGCTTGCACGCTCGATCAGCGAGGGAATGTCCGCGATCTCGCCCTCGATGCTGATGTGCTCGCCGCCTCGCTCGACGAGCTTCCAGCGCACGTTGCCGAACGTCTCGACGCGCTCGATGCGCTCGAGCTCGCTCCACTGCACTTCGCGTCGCACGACACCGCGATGGAGGGCGAGCGCCCCCCGTTCCGTCAGCACGATCGCCGTCGCCGTGCCGCGCCACGTGAACCACACCACGGGCAACTGCAGCAGCAGCACCACGCCGAGGAACAGCCCGAACCCCGTCGCCTCGGCCCACCCGAAGACGAGGCCCGGGATGGTCAGGCCGAGGAAGCCGAGCAGTGGCAGCATGAATGAGGCGTGGTTCCACCAGTGCGATTCGTTGCCATGCACCTGCACCGCGTCCGGGTATGCGGCGACGGTGGCCGCATCGTCGCGATGCAGCCCCTCGCCGCCCGGTGTTCGCTGCTGGGTGGTGTCGTCCGTCACGCTGGGCAGCGTAGCGCTGCCCGCCGTATCCGGGCGAGTCGGATTCACTCCACGTATGTGATGCGAGGACGATCTCCCGTACAGTTGGGCAAGGCAACTCGTGCGTGACGATACAGGTGGCCGTCCGGATGACTGGTGTGGCGACGCTTCTCCGATACAGCGCGGGCCTGCTGCTCGCGTTCCTCGCGGCCACCCCACTCGCCATCGCGTCGTGCGGGGACGACGAGGGCGACCAGCTCCGGATCGGCGTACTCCTTGACTTCTCCGGACCGCTTGCCGAGTTCGGCCCCCTCACCCTGAACGCCATCGAGCTCGCCGTGCTGCATGTCAACGAGGCCGGCGGGGTCAACGGTCAGGACGTGGTCATCGTCACCGGTGACACGCGCGTCGACCCCACCCAGGGCGTCGAGGAGGCCCGCCGCCTGATCGAGGTGGAGGGCGTCCACGCCATCGTTGGACCGCTCTCGAGCACGGTCACGCTGGCCGTCGTCGAGAGCGTGGCCCGCGACGCGGGCATCCCCGTGATCTCGCCCTCGGCGACCTCACCCGCGATCACCACGGTCGACGATGACGGCTACCTGTTCCGCACGACCATCTCGGACGCCGCACAGGGCGTCGCGCTGGCGGAACTCGCTCGTGACGAGGGCTACACGAACGTCGGCGTGCTGTTCCGAGACGACGCCTACGGGCAGGGGCTTGCCGAGGCGTTCAGCCGCGCCTTCGGAGGCACCGTCACCGCGGCCGCGTACGCACCGAAGGGGCAGCCGTCCTACCTCTCGGAGCTGAACCGCGTGGCCGGCGAGGGCGCCGATGTGCTGGTCGCCATCGCCTTCCCCGAGGAGGCGCGCGTGTTCCTGCGCGAGGCCACCGAGAACGGCATCTTCTCCCGCTTCCTGTTCGTCGACGGCACGCGCAGCCAGGAGCTCATCGACGCGATCGGCGCCGAGTACCTCGACGGCTCGAAGGGCACCGCGCCCGGTAGCGGTCCCGCAACGCCCGCGAGCGAGGCGTGGGACGCGTCCTACCTGGCCGTGTACGGCGAACTGCCGACCGTGCCGTACGTGCGCGAGCCCTACGACGCCGTGATCGCGATCGCACTCGCCGCCCAGGCGGCGGGCTCGACCGACGGCGCGGCGATCCGCGACCAGCTCACGCGCATCGCGAATCCCGGCGGCGCGGTCTTCATCGCCGGCCCCGAGGGCGTGAGGGGCGCACTGGAAGCCCTGCGCAACGGCGACGACATCAACTACGAGGGCGCCGCGACCACGGTCGACTGGGACGACGTGGGCGACGTGACCTCTGGCTTCATCGAGATCTGGGAGTACCGCGACGGGTCGATCGTCACCGTCCAGGACATACCGTTCACGATTGACTGATCGCGGTGCGGCCCTGTGACGCGTTCCCCCGGGACGCGGTTGCGAGGCGCATGGTTTCTGGAGGACGGGCGCGCTAGCCTTCGATCAGCGGCCGAGCAGCTATGCTTTCCGCGTTGCATCACGATTCAGACAGGGGGATGTCATGCCGAGAGGATTCCTGCGTACACACGCCCGACTCGCACTACTGGCCGTGCTGGCGGCTGCGCTGAGCGTGGCGCTCGTCGCGTGCGATGGCGACGATGAGGCGGAGCCGACGCCAACCGCGGCGCCCGCGACGGCCACGGCCGCGCCGGCCGCCGCAACTGCAACCCCGGAGCCGACGCCAACTCCCACCGAGGAGCCGACGCCTACCGCCACCGCCGAGCCCGAGCCGCAGGGCGAGCAGCTCAAGATCGGCTTCCTCGCCGACTTCTCCGGGCCGATCGCCGAGTTCGGTCCAGTCATCCAGACGGGCGTCGACCTCGCCATCGCGCACATCAACGCCGCGGGCGGCGTCAACGGGCAGGACGTGGTGGTCGTGACCGGCGACACGCGCGTCGACCCGACCCAGGGCGTCGAGGAGGCTCGCCGCCTGATCGACGTGGAAGGCGTGCACGCGATCGTCGGTCCGCTCTCGAGCACGGTCACGCTGGCGGTCGCCGAGAGCGTCGCCGGCCCGGCGGGCATCCCGGTCATCTCGCCCTCGGCCACATCGCCTGCGCTGTCGGTGGCCAACGACAATGGGTACCTGTTCCGGAGCACCACCTCGGACGCCGCGCAGGGGGTGGTCCTCGCCGGGCTCGCCGACAACCAGGGCTTCGACAACGTCGGCATCCTGTTCCGTGACGACGCCTACGGGCAGGGCCTGTCCGATGCCTTCACCGGCACCTTCACCACCGTCTTCGGCGGGACCGCCACCTCCGTGGCCTACTCGGCCGACGGGCAGATCTCCTACCTGGCCGAGCTGCAGCAGGCCGCCGACGAGGGCGCCACGGTGCTCGTCGCCGTCGCATTCCCGGACGAGGCGCTGGTCTTCATCCGCGAGGCGATCGAGAACGACATCTTCACGACGTTCCTCTTCGTCGACGGCACGAAGAGCCAGGACCTCATCGACGGCATCGGCGCCGAGTACCTCAACGGCATGTTCGGCACCGCTCCGGGCGCCGGACCGGGAACCATCTCGCTCGCGGCCTGGGACGCGGCCTACATGGGCGAGTACGGCGAACTGCCGACGCTCCCGTTCGTCCGCGAGGCCTACGACGCGGTGATCGCGCTCGCGCTCGCCGCGGAGGCCGCGGGATCGACGGAAGGCGCCGCGATCCGCGACCAGCTCCCGCGTGTCGGCGGGCCCGGCGGCACGACGGCCACCCCGGGTGTCCCCAGCATGCTCGCGGCCCTCGAGGCAGTGCGCGGCGGCGAGGACATCAACTACGAGGGCGCGGCCACATCGCTCGACTGGAACGAAGTGGGCGACGTGACCTCGGGCTTCATCGAGATCTGGCAGTACGCGGAGGGCGAGATCGTCTCCGTCACCGAGGTGCCGTTCAGCCTCGAGTAGCCGGACCGGAAGCATCTCCGGGCAAGCAGGCGGGCGGCCGGTTGGCCGCCCGCTTCGTGTCCGCGTCCAGCCGTCGGGCCTAGGCCGCGCCGCCGCCGGGTTGCCCGCGGATGCGCGACCAGAGCCCACTGGGCCATAAGCCGCCGCCTCCGTCCCCCCGGGGCGCGAAGCGGCTCACACGCGCCTCCTCGGCAAGCAGGCCCTGCGGCCGGGCAAGCACGAATGCGACGATCAGCATCCCGATCGCGATCCGCCGCAGCATGAAGACGCGAGTGCCGAGGAAGTCCGGCAGCTCCTCCTGGATGAGCGGCAGACCGAACCAGACGAAGCCCACCACCAACGCGCCGAGCATCACGCCGCGGTTGTTGCCGCTACCGCCCACGATCACCATCGTCCAGACCAGGAACGTCGTCAGGTTGTCGAATGAGTCGGGCGCGATGGTGCCGATGCGGTGCGCCCAGATCGCGCCCGCGAGGCCCATGAGCGCCCCGCCGAGCACGAAGCTCTGCATCCGGTAGCTCGTCGTGCGCTTGCCGACCGACTGGGCCGTCGCCTCGTTCTCGCGGATAGCCCGCAGCACGCGCCCCCACGGTGACGCCGTCGCGCCGCGCACCACGAGGAACACCGTCAGTAGCGCCGCCGACGTCAGCACGAGCAGCACGAGGTCGTAGTCGACACCGAGGTCGGCCGCGAGGCCTTCGAGCGGCCGGGGGATGCCGTTGAGCCCGCGCGCGCGGTTGACCAGGCCCTCCTGCGTGTTGGCGATGCTGCGCAGGATCGTCGCAATGCCGATGGTGGCGATGGCGAGGAAGTCGTCGCGCAGCCGCAGCGTCGGCAGGCCCACCAGCAGCGCGAGGATGCCGCCCGCCACCAGACCGCCGATCCAGCCCACCGGGATCGGCAGTTCGAGGCCACCGGCGTAGCTCTCGAAGTCCCCGGGAGCGTCGAGCGTGAGCAGCGCGCTGACGTAGGCGCCGACCCCGAAGAAGGCGACCACGCCGAAGTTGATCGTGCCCGTGTAGCCCCACTGCACGTTCAGCGCGAGCGCCACCATGGCGAAGATCGCCGCCGTCGTCAGGAAGCCGACCGACCAGTTCACGCTCCCCGTGAACGTGATCAGGGCGGGCAGCTCGCCAGTGAGCGGGGTGAGTGCGTCGAGCGGCAACATCACGTCGACCACTGCGTCTCAGATCCGAAGATGCCGCGCGGGCGCACGATCAGGATCACGATCAGGAGCACGAACGGCACCGCGGGCTTAAACCCGGTGTTGATCCACTCGGTCGACAGCTCCTGCGAGATGCCGACGATGAGCCCGCCGACGAGCGCGCCCCACGGGTTCCCGATCCCGCCGAGGATGACCGCGGCGAACATCGGCAGCAGCAGGAACTCGAACCCCGCGTCGAAGCGCAGCTGCGACTGCAGCGCGAACAACACGCCCGCCACGGCCGTCATCGCGGCGGCGATGACCCACGTCGCGATGCGGACGCGCTCCGTCTCGATGCCGCTTGCCTCGGCCAGCGCGGCATTGTCCGACGTCGCCCGCATCGCGGTGCCGAGCCGGGTGCGGTGCAGCAGCAGGTAGAGGCCGACCGCCATCGCCAGCGTGAGCCCGATGATCAGGATCTGGTCGGGCTTGATCTTGAGGCCCCCGGCGAACGTCCACGCCTTGTGGATCTCGGAGTGGTAGCGCAGCGGCGCCGATCCCCAGATCGCCTGGATCACCGCCTGCAACGCGATCGCGATGCCGAGCGAGGCGACGGCGATGTTCAGGAAGTCACTGCCCCGCCCTCGCAGCGGCCGGAACACGAACCGGTCCGCGGCGACCGATACCGCGGCGACCCCGACGCACGCGAACAGCGCCGCGGGGATCAGCCCCCAGCCGAACGAGAACGGCCCGACGTGCGGGCCGACGACGCCGAGGTCCACGAAGACGAAGAACGCCAGGTACATCCCGAGTGTCATCAGGTCCGCGTGCGCGAAGTTCGCGAACTTGAGCACCCCGAACGTCAGCGTCAGCCCCATCGCGCCGAGCCCGATGATCGAGCCGACGACCATGCCGATGATGACGAGTTGCAGGATTTCGGTCATGCGTCGGCCGCGTCCCGCCCGTCGCCGTCCTCGATGCTGTCGAGGCCGAGGAACAGCCGGCCGACCTCCGGGTTGGCGAGCATCTCCGGTCCCGGCTGCTCGTGCGCGTTCCGCCCGTCGACGAGCACGTAGGCGCGGTCGGAGATGGCGAGCGCCTCGCGCGCGTTCTGCTCGACCATGAGCAGCGCCACGCCGCCCTCGCGGATCGCCATCAGCCTGCCGAAGATCTCCTGCCGCCGCACCGGCGAGAGCGCGGCCGTCGGCTCGTCGAGGAGCAGCACCTTCGGGTCGAGCATGAGCGCGCGCGCGATCGCGAGCGCCTGGCGCTGTCCGCCCGAGAGCCGCGCCGCCTGCTCGCCCGTGCGCTCGCTCAGCTCCGGGAAGAGCGCGAGCACTTCGTCGACGCGCTCGGCGACCCCTCGGGTGCGCTGGTACGCGCCCATCTCGAGGTTCTCGCGGATCGTGAGCGACGGGAACACGTTGTCCGTCTGCGGCACGAACGAGGCGCCCAGCCGCACCATGCGCGAGGGCGCCTCGTCGGTCACGGTGTCGCCGCTCAGCCGTACCTCGCCGCCGCTCACGGGCAGCAGCCCGAAGATCGCCTTGAGCAGCGTTGACTTCCCGGCCCCGTTCGGCCCGATGATCGTGACCAGCTCCCCGGCTTCGAGCTGGATCGAGACCTCGTGGACGATCATGACGCTGCCGTAGCCGGCCGTGACGCCCTCGACCTCCAGCAGCGGGCTCACCGGGCCACCGTCCCGAGGTAGGCGGCCTGGACCGTCTCATCCTCGAGCACCGCCTGTGGCTCGCCGTCGACGAGCACCCGGCCATCGGCCATCACGATCAGGCGCTCGCAGAGGCGCATCATGAAGTCCATGTCGTGGGCGATCACGAAGAACGTGATCCCGAACCGGTCGCGCAGCCCTCGAATGTGATCCACCAGGCGCCGCGTCAGCGTCGGGTTCACGCCCGCGCTCGGCTCGTCGAGGAGGATCATGCTCGGGCTGGACATGAGCGCGCGCGCGAGCTCCAGCAGCTTGCGCTGCCCGCCGGAGAGGTTGCCGGCGTAGTTCTGCGCCTCGTGCGTCAGGTCGACCTCGGCGAGCACCTCGTGCGCCCGCTCGGCGATGGCGCGCTCCTGCGCGGCGACGCGCCAGGCGCGCAGCCAGCTGTCGACGACGCGCTCACCGGTCTGCTCGGCCGGCACGACCATGAGGTTCTCGAGCACGGTCATCGCGCCGAGCTCCTGCGGGATCTGGAACGTGCGGGTGAGCCCACGCCGGAACACCCGGTACGAGGGCAGGCCGGTGATGTCCTCGCCATCGAAGACCACACGCCCGCCGTCGGGCATGAGTGAGCCGGCGATGCAGTTGAAGCACGTGGTCTTGCCGGCGCCGTTCGGCCCGATCATCCCCGTGATGGAGCCGCGCTCGACGTCGAACGTGGCGCCGTCGACGGCGTAGTTGCCGCCGAAGTGCTTCACCAGCCCCTGGACATCAAGCAGCGCGTCCAACGCCTCGCCCCGTTCGCCCCGATGCTATCTCCGCGCGTGACGCAGGGATAGCATGAATCGACCGCATCCAGACTGCACCGCGAAGGAGCCAGCATGCAGATCGGCGTGACGTACCCGCAGCTTGAGTTCGGGAGCGACCCGGCCGCCATCCGTGACTTCGCACAGGCCGCCGAGGCCGCCGGGTTCGACTACCTGCTCGCCTACGACCACGTGCTCGGCGCCGATCCCGCGAAGCACGACCTCAGCGGGCCGTACACGCACGAGTCGATCTTCCACGAGCCCTTCGTGCTGTTCGGCTACCTGGCCGGGCTGACCGAGCGCATCGGGCTGGTCACGGGCATCATCATCCTCCCGCAGCGCCAGACGGCCCTCGTCGCGAAGCAGGCCGCCGAGGTCGACGTCCTCTCCGGCGGACGGCTCACGCTCGGCATCGGCATCGGCTGGAACCAGGTCGAATACGAGGGGCTCGGGCAGGACTTCCGCACGCGCGGGCGCCGCTCGGAGGAGCAGGTGCAGCTCATCCGCCGACTCTGGGAGGAGCCTCTCGTCACCTTCGAGGGCGAGTTCGACACGGTCCGCGACGCGGGGATCCACCCCCGCCCGGGGCGGCGCATCCCCATCTGGTTCGGCGGCGGCGCGGAGAGCGTGCTGCGGCGCATCGGGCAGTACGGCGACGGCTGGCTCACCCTCGGCGGCAACACCGATGAGCAGCGCGCCGAGCTTGTCGCGCGCTTCGGGCGCGCCCGCGACCACGCACGCGAGGCCGGACGCGACCCCGACGCGATCGCGCTCATCGGCCGCGTCGAGGCCTCGCTGGGGCCGGTCGAGCACCAACTCGGGCAGGCGGAGGCCTGGCGGGGCTCGGGCGCGACGCACGTCACGCTCAACACCATGAACGCCGGGCTTGCCACCCCGCAGCAGCACATCGACGCGATTACGGCTTTCGCCGAGGCGTACCGCACGGGCAGCTGATGCCCACCCGGCGGGAACCGCCACATCGAACGAGTAGCCGTCTCCCGTTCGTCGTTGCATGCTGGATGCAGCGGTAAGGCTGGACCAGATGCGACGCGCGCAGTTCTACGTTGACGACGACCTCTACGAGGCGCTGTCGGCCGAGGCCGCGCGCCGTGGCACCTCACGATCCGCGATTGCGCGCGACGCTGTACGAGCGTTCCTCCCCCGGTACTTCGACCGCGAGCCCGATCCCATCGACGAGCTGGTCGGCTCGGTCGACGCCGACCCGGTCGACGACATCGACGAAGTCATCTACGGGTACAAGGGTGACGGCGGGGGTTGACCCATACGAACGCTCGTTCTATCGTTCCCGCATCGCACCCCGCATGAAGGGATCGAGCCGTGGCCAAGCAGCCCAGCCGCAAGCAGTCCAACCCCGAACAGCGCCGTACTGACGACCTCAACCGCGCGCTCGAACAGATCACCAAGGACTTCGGCAAGGGCGCCATCATGCGCCTCGGCGACGAGGAGGCCGTGCTCAACGTCTCGGCCATCCCCACCGGCGCACTCGCGCTCGACATCGCGCTCGGCATCGGCGGGATCCCGCGCGGCCGCGTGACCGAGATCTTCGGGCCCGAGTCGGCCGGCAAGTCCACCCTCGCCCAGCACATCATCGCCCAGAGCCAGCGCCTCGGCGGCACCACCGCCTACATCGACGTCGAGCACGCCCTGGAGCCCGAGTACGCCGCGCAGTGCGGCATCAACGTCGACGACCTGCTCATCTCCCAGCCCGACACCGGCGAGCAGGCCCTCGAGATCTGCGAGGCCCTGATCCGCTCCAACGCCCTCGACGCCGTCGTGGTGGACTCCGTGGCCGCCCTCGTCCCGCGCGCGGAGATCGAGGGTGACATGGGGGACTCGCTGCCCGGCCTCCAGGCGCGGCTCATGTCGCAGGCGCTGCGCAAGCTCACCGGCGCCGTCGCGCGCTCCAACACCGCCCTCATCTTCATCAACCAGCTGCGCGAGAAGGTCGGCGTGGTCTTCGGCAACCCCGAGACCACCCCGGGCGGGCGCGCCCTCAAGTTCTACTCCTCGGTGCGCATCGACATTCGTCGCATCGAGTCGCTGAAGCAGGGTCCGAACGTCATCGGCAACCGTGTGCGCTGCAAGGTGGTCAAGAACAAGACCGCGCCGCCGTTCCGCCAGGCCGAGTTCGAGATCATGTTCACGCCCGAGGAGCACGGCATCAGCCGCAGCGGCAACATCCTCGACCTCGCCGTCGAGTACGAGATCGTCAAGAAGCTCGGCGCCTACTACTCCCTTGGCGACCAGCGCCTCGGCCAGGGTCGCGAGGCCGCCAAGGCGTACCTGCGCGAGCACGCCGACATCGCCGCGGACATCGAGGCTGCCGTGCGCACCGCCGCCGGCGTCCCCGACCCCGCCGACGCCAGCTCCGCCGTTGCGGAGGCAGAGGCGCTCACGGCGACCGCCACCCCACCCCCCGACGACACGTCGCCGTCGGGCGAGCTGCCGCTCGACGCGTAGCGCGTGCCGCGCTCGCGCCGGCTCCGCCCTCCCCGGCCCGAGGGCCTCCTCGAGACGGACGCCTCGCTGGCCGTGCAGCGCGGCCTCGCGCTCATCGCGCAACGGCCGCGCACCACTGCGGACCTCCGTGACCGCCTCGCCGACCGGTTCGACGAGACAGCCGTCGACGCCGCCGTCGCACGACTCACCGAGCTGGGTTATGTCGATGACGCTGCGTGGGCAGCGAGCTACGTCGCGCGTTCCCGCTCCGCCGAGCGCGGCGCCCGCATGCTCCGCCTCGAACTCCACGACCACGGGATCGAGGCGGAGACGGCCGCCGAGGCGCTCCTCGCGCACGATGACGACGCGGCGGCGCTCGCCGCTGCCCGCCGGCTTGCCAGGGGCCGCGACCGGGGCGCTCCGGATCGCCGCCTCGTCGCCGCCCTCGGGCGTCGCGGGTTCAGCTTCGACACCATCGAGCGCGCGCTCTCAGCGCTTGCCGAGGAGCGGTCCGCGTCCGCGCTGAGCGGCTGACCGAGGACTCCACGCGCCCTCTCGCTCGCACGCTTGCGGCGGCGGAGGTCGCCCCCGCGCGCTGCACAGTGCTAAGCTGACGCGAAGGTTTGGCGCTTCCCGACCGGCCGCCGGCCATCAACGACTACCACTCGCGACCCGCTCCGGCGGCGGCGCGGGTTCGAATCGAGGCTCCGCAATGGAGGAAGTAGCGCTCAGCGCCCTCGTGGGCGTGATCGCGCTCGTCGTGGGCGGGGTCCTCGGCTACGCGGTGCTCGGCATCGGCGCGCGCGACATGCGACGTCGCGCCAGTGAGGCCGCCGACCTCGTCCGCGAGCAGGCCGAGAGCCGCGCCCGGGAGATCGAGCTCGACGCACAGCAGAGCGCCCTCCGCTACCGCGAGGAGATCGACGACGAACTGCGCGAGCAGCGCCAGGAGGCGACGCGCGTCGAGCGCCGCCTCGAGCAGCGCGAGGAGTCGCTGGAGCGGCGCGCCGAGGGCATGGAGCGCAGCGAGCAGTCGCTGCGCGACCGCACCCAGGAACTTGACCGCCGCGAAGACACGCTGCGGCACGAGAGCGCCGACTTCGAGACCGAGCGCGGACGCCTGCGTGACGAGCTGGAGCGCATCGCCGGCATGACCGCCGACGAGGGCCGCGAGCTCCTCCTTGCTCGCCTTGACGACGAGCTGCGCGAGGAGTCTGCACGGCGCGTGCGCACCATGGAGGCCGCGACCCGCGCGGAGGCCGACATGCGCTCCCGGAAGATCCTCGCCACGGTGATGCAGCGCATGACCTCCGAGGTCACCGCCGAGGCCACCGTCTCCGTGGTGCCCATCCCGTCGGACGACCTCAAGGGCCGCATCATCGGCCGCGAGGGCCGCAACATCCGCGCCTTCGAGGCCGCGACCGGGTGTGACCTGCTCATCGACGACACGCCCGAGGTGGTGACGGTCGTCGGGTTCGAGCCGGTGCGGCGCGAGATCGCGCGTGTCGCCCTCGCACGCCTCGTGCAGGACGGGCGCATCCAGCCCAGCCGCATCGAAGAGGCCGTCGACAAGGCGCGTGACGAGGTGGAGCGCATGGTCCAGGAGGCCGGCGAGCAGGCGCTCGTCGACGCCGAGGTCGCGACGCTGCACCCGGAGGTCGTGAAGACGCTGGGCAAGCTGCGGTTCCGCTACTCCTACGGCCAGAACCAGCTTCGCCACTGCATCGAGACCTCGTGGCTGGCGGTGGCCCTCGCGCACGAGCTGGGGGCGGACGTGGAGACGGTGCGCATCGGCGGGCTGCTGCACGACCTCGGCAAGGCCGTCGACCGCGAGATGGAGGGCACGCACGCCGCCCTCGGCGCCGAGATCGCGCGCCGCTTCGGCGTCGGCGGCGAGATCGTGCACTGCATCGCCGCCCACCACGAGGAGATCCAGCCGGAGACCACCGAGGCACTCATCGTCATCATCGCCGACGCCATGTCCGGTAGCCGCCCCGGCGCCCGCCGCGACTCGATCGAGCAGTACGTGAAGCGCCTCGAGGCACTCGAGGATGTCGCCAACTCCTTCGAGGGCGTCGACCAGTCGTTCGCGATCCAGGCCGGCCGCGAGGTGCGCGTGCTGGTCCAGCCCGAACGCGTCGACGACCTCGCCGCCACGCGCCTCGCCCGCGATGTCTCGAAGAAGATCGAGGAGACGTTGCAGTACCCGGGCCAGATCAAGGTCACCGTCGTGCGGGAGACGCGCGCCACGTCGGTCGCGCGCTGACCATGCGCGTCCTGATGGTCGGCGATATCGTCGGCCGGCCGGGGCGCGAGGCCGTGGGCGCCGTGCTGCCCGAGCTTCGCAACACGCTGCGCATCGACCACGTCATCGCCAACGGCGAGAACGCCGCGCGCGGCCGCGGCCTCACCGAACGCACGGCGAACGAGCTGTTCGAGGCGGGCGTCGACGTGATCACCTCGGGCAACCACATCTTCGACATCCGCGAGTTCGTGCCGATGCTCGACCGCGACTGGCCGATATTGCGGCCCGCGAACTACCCGTCGGGCGTGCCCGGGCGCGGGATCGTGCGGCACCAGGACCTGACCGTGATCAGCCTCATGGGCCGCGTCTTCATGCCCGCCACGGTGGATGACCCGTTCCAGATCATCGACGAGATCCTCGAGGAGATCGCGCCGGGCACCTGCGTCGTGGTGGACTTCCACGCCGAGGCGTCCAGCGAGAAGCAGGCGCTCTCGTGGTACCTCGACGGCCGCGTGTCCGCGGTGGTCGGCACACACACGCACGTCCCGACGGCGGACGCGCGCCTGCTGCCCGGCGGCACCGCCGCCGTGGGCGACCTCGGCATGGTCGGCGTACTCGACTCGGTGATCGGCGACGACGTGGACTCGGTCATCCGCCGGTTCGTGACCAGCATGCCCACGCGCCTGCCCGTGGCCGAGGGCGAGACGGGCGTGTTCAACTCGGTCCTCATCGAGATCGACGCCGAGACCGGCCTCGCCACGGGCGTCGAGCGCGTGGACCGGGAGATGCCGCTGTGGTGACGCACGCTTCGACGCGGACGCCGGGGTCGGCAACGTGAGCAAGGGCGACTTCCACACGCACTCGACGAACTCCGACGGCGTCCGCTCGCCCACCGAGCTCGTCGACCACGCCTACCAGCGCGGGGTCCGCGTCATGGCGCTCACCGACCACGACACCCTCGACGGGCTCGAGGAGGCAGAGGCAGCGGCGGCGCGTCACCCCGGCTTCCTGCTCGTGCCGGGCGTGGAGCTCTCGTGCGACGTGCCAGGCACCGAGGTCCACGTCCTCGGCTACTTCATCGACCGCACGGACGCGCGCCTCCAGGAGCAGCTCGATACGTTCCGCGCGGGCCGCATCGACCGCGCTCAGCGCATCATCGGCGCCCTCGAGCGCCTCGGCGCGCCCATCGAGTGGGAGCGGGTGCAGGAGATCGCGGGCGAGGCGTCCGTGGGCCGCCCCCACATCGCGCAGGCGCTCCTTGAGGCGGGACACATCGAGACCTTCAACGAGGCGTTCGACCGCTTCATTGGCCGCGACGGGCCAGCATACGCCGAGCGTACGAAGCTCGAGCCACCCGAGGCGATCGAGATGATCGGCGACGCCGGTGGGATCGCCGTCTTCGCGCACCCCGGCTTCACGAAGGAGTACGAGCGCGTCGCCGGCGAACTCGCCGATGCCGGCCTCTTCGGCCTCGAGGCCTATTACAAGCACTACGACCCGGACATGGTGGCGAGCCTTGTGGGCCTCGCGGACCGCCTCGGCGTCTTCGCGCTCGGCGGCTCCGACCACCACGGCATTGACCGCGAGGATGAGCGGCAGCCGGGTGAGATCCCGCTCCCCGACCACGTCGTCGACGCGTTCCTCGACGCCGCCCGGGAGCGCGGCTGCCGCGTGCCAGAACCGACCGCCTGAGGAGCGGACCCATTCCGTACTGCGAGCGTCACCCACGCACGGAGACCGAGCTGAGCTGCGGTCGGTGCGAGACGCCGATCTGCCCGCAGTGCATGGTCCACGCGCCCGGCGGCATCCGTTGCCCCGACTGCGCGATGATGCGCCGCCCGCCGATGTACGAGCTGGAGCTCCGGCACTACCTGCGGGCGGCCGCGGTCGCGATTCCCGCTGCGGCCCTGATCGGCGTCGTCGCCGCCATCCTGCTGCCACCCTCGCCGTTCGCGGGGCTGCTGCGGCTGGCCCTCGGGGCGCTGGGCGGCGCCGCCGCAGGCTCGGTCCTCGCCGCCGCGCTCGACCGCGCGACGAACCGCAAGCGCGGCATGACGATGCAGGCATTCGCGGCGGCGGCGCTCGCCGGTGCGTTCGGTGTCCGCCTCGTGCTGTCGGGCGAGTTCGACCTGGTGCTGCAGGACGTGGCGGGCGCGGTGATGTTCGTCATCGGCGTCCTCGTGGCCTGGAACCGCCTCGCCTGACGTCGCGAGGCGCACCCGCCCGGAAGCTCGCGCTAGCCGAGCCGATCGATGGCGACGAGGGCGAGTAGCAGTCCCATGCAGACCGCGCTCACGAGTCCGATGCGGACCAACTCGCCCCGCACGAACGGTGCGTCGCGCTCCACCTGGCGGGCCGGGCGCTCGGTGGCGGCCGCGGCGCGTGAGCTCTGCCGCGGGGGCGCGGTCGACGCCGCCGCCGGTGGGGTGGCGGGCGCGTCGGGGACGCGCGGGCGCTGGATGCGGCGGTTACGGGTGCGCCTGCTGCGAGGTCGTTGTGGCATCTCGGCTCCCCGGCGAGCGTACCAGCGGCACGAGCGTGGGTGAACCGCCGGGGCCGAGCACCGGTGCGATTGACCCTCGCAGCCGGCGGCCCCTACGATCGATGCGTTCGAGGCCCCGTAGTGTAGCGGTCTAACACGCCACCCTGTCACGGTGGAGATCGTCGGTTCGAATCCGATCGGGGTCGCCAGCATTCCCCGCGCCCGCCCGATGACCAACTCGCGCCCCACGGCGCGCCCGGGCCTTGCGCTACGCCACTGGCCCTATTCGACCGGCAGCAGGCTCCACAGCGAGGCGGCGTACTGCATGCGGACCTCGATCGCCGCGGCCAGCGCCTCGGGCGTCTCGTAGAACAGCCGCCGTGACAGGTACCCGAACTCCGGCGACCCGACCGGCGGGATCGTGAGGTCGCGGGCGTTGCCGCGCACCACACGCAGCGCGCCGATCAGCCGGCGCAGGAACGAGTAGGCCTCGGGCAGCTTCACCGCGTCGTCGTAGCTCACGTGTCCCGTTGCAGCGAGCGCCGCGATCGCCTCGACCGTGCTCGGCGTCCGCACCGACGGCTCCGTCGCGCCGGCCATGATCTGGAGGGTCTGCACGTAGTACTCGATGTCTACGAGGCCGCCGGAGCTGTGCTTGGCGTTGCGCTCACCCGCCGCCACCAGCTCGCTCGCCTGGCGCTCGCGCAGGTGGAGCAACTCGGCGATGTCCAGCGGGGCGCCTGAGTACACGAAGGCGTCGCGCAGGGCCTCGAGCGTGCGCCCGAGCCCCACGTCGCCCGCGACGCGCCTGAGCCGCACCAGCGCCATGCGCTCGAACTGCCGCGCCTCGCCGCGCGGCGCGTAGTAGGCCCGGCACTGGTCGATGGAGTTGGCTAGGCTGCCGCTGTCGCCGTACGGCCGCAGGCGCAGGTCAAGCTCGAAGATGCCCTCGCGCGGCGCACGGATGGCGTCACGTACCCCGCGCACGAAGTCCTCGAAGTACGCGCTGTTGGGCACCGGATCGGCGCCGTCCGTTGTCCCCGGCCCCTCGTAGACCGTGAGCAGCTCCAGGTCCGACGCGAACCCGATCTCGCGCCCGCCGAACTTGCCCAGCGCGGCGATCGACCAGCGGCACGGGGCACCCGAGGTGAGCCGTGGCTCGCCGTGCCGCGCCTTGAGCGCGCGGGTGGTCTGCTCCGCCGCCTCGGCCACGACGACCTCGGCGAGGTCGGAGAGCTCGTACGAGAAGTCGGCGAACCCCGACCGTCCGCTGATGTGCCGCAGGTCGATACGGAACAGCTCGCGGTCCTTGAAGGCGTTGAGCGTGTCCACGTCGGGCGGACCGGCAGCGCGCAGCTCCTCGCGCAGCTGCTCCACGGACTTGGCGGCGTCGAGGGCGGGGCGATCGGTGAGCACGGGGAACAGGCTCTCGTGCTGGAAGCGCAGGAAGTCCTCCCAGAGGTAGCGGCTGACGCCGAGCGCGGCGGCCAGCATCTCGAGGACCTGCTCGTCGGCCAGCGCCGCGATCGCATCGCGCCGCTCGCTGAACGCGAGCATGCTCCTCGTCAGCGCCCCGAACTGCCGCAACGCCTGGCCGGGGTCGGGCGCGAGCGGGAGCAGCTGTGTGAACTGGCGGATCAGCACGGCCGCCACCCGCACCTCCTCGAGGCGCGCGGGGTCGTCGAGCTTCGAGCCGACGCGCGTGGTGACCCAGAACGTGTCGTGGCTCGTGCTGTCCCGGGTGCGGATCTCCGCGCGCCGGATCGACACCTGCAGCATGGCCAGCGCGTTTGCGAACTCGAACAGGAAGCCACGCTCGTCGACGCCGTCGATCGTCAGGACCGTGGCATCCGGATCGGAGGTCGTATCGATCTCGATGGCGACGGGGTCCATCGCCCGCGCAGGCGCCTCGCCCTGCGGGAGGGTGCGGCTGATGCGGTCGATGATCAGGGTCTGCGCCGCCTCCGCGTCGCCGCCCGCGAGCAGCGCGAAGGCACGTTGCAGGTCCTCGCGAATGGCGTCCCACGGGTCTGCCTCGCCGCTCCCCCGCACGACGAAACGGTCGAGGAGCAGTTGCCCGGGCCGGGCCGGACCGCGCTGCGGCACCGGACGCCCCGGGGGTGTGCCGGGCCGGCCGCGGGGCGGCGCGAACCGTCCGGGGCGCGGGGCGGCACGTCGCTCGGTGGGGCGACGCACCATGAAGAGGTCGCCCGTCTCGATGTCGAAGCCGTGCGCGGTCAGGGCGCCGGTGATGAGGGAGAGCGCACCGGAGACGTCCGGCGCGACCACGGTCACGACATGGACGTCGCCGCCGAGGGGCCGCGAGGCCCCGGCGATGTCGGTGGCGTGCGCGACCCGCTGGATCAGCTCCGGGTGTTGCGCCCGCTCGTCTGCGTCGATCGCGGCGTACGCAGCGCCGAGCTGGGCGGCGATGCTGTCGGCGTCGAGGGCATCCGGAGGGGGCATTCGCGCAGCCACATCGTCAGGCGGTCGGGCCGCCACGGTCCCCGCAGGGCGTCACGTCGACCTTCATGATAGCGTCGGGGAATGACCCCGGACGCGCGCCGGTCCGACGTATCGGAATTACTCGCGGCCTTTGACGCCGGCACGCTGCTGCGCCCGGATCCCAGTGCACCCAACCTCGTCGACGTCTCCCGCGCGGTGGCGGCGGTGGGGGGCGCGCGCAACGTGAGGCTCTCGCCGTTCTCACGCAGCCTCGTGGACGTGCTCGCGGAACGTGAGCACCTCGTCCTGATCCTCGCCGATGGGCTCGGCCTCGAGATGCTGCAGCGCGAGGAAGCCGCGGGCGCGCTCCGCGAACACCTCCATACCGAGGTCCGCACGGTGTTCCCGTCATCGACGGCGGTCGCGCTCACCTCGTTGGCCACGGGAGAGTGGCCGGCGACCCACGCGGTCACGGGGTGGTGGACGCACCTCGACGAGATCGGCGGGCCGGCGACGATCCTCCAGTACCGTCGCCGCTCGGACGACCGCACCCTGACCGACCTGGGTGTGGACCCGGAGGTGGCGCTTCCCGTGCCGAGCCTGATGGCGCGCGTGCGGCGGCCCGCCCACGTGCTGATGCCTCGCAACATCGCTGGCAGCGTCTACTCGCGCTACTGGACGGGTGGCGAGGCCACCGATGCCTATCCCTCGCTAGCGGGTACGTACGGGGCGATCATGCAGGCCGTGATGGGCTCCGACGAGCCCACGTTCATCTACGTGTACGTGCCCCACATCGACAACGAGGCGCACCACGGGGGCCCGGAGAGCATCGGGGCGCGCGCCGCCATCATCGCCATCAACCGGCTCGTGGCGGACCTGAACGCCGCGCTCGGGCGGTCGACGCGGCTGGTGGTGACCGCGGACCACGGCCACCTCGGCGTCTCGCCCGAGGACCGCTTCATGATCCGCGACTCCGACGGCATCCCGGCGCTCCTGGCGAGCGCCCCGTCCGGCGATGCGCGCGTCCTGGAGTTCCACGTCCGCCCCGGCGAGCACGAGCGCTTCGAGGAGCGCTTCCGCGCGAGCTTCGGCGACCGCTTCTTCCTGCTCACCACGGACGAGGTCGAGGAGCTGCGGCTGCTCGGGCCGGAACCGATCGCGCCCGGCACGAGGCAGCGTATCGGCGACTACATGGCCATCTCACGAGGAGACGCCGTGCTGGGGTTCCACGGCTCGAAGGCCTCGCGGCAAGGGTTGCGGCAACTCTCGCACCACGCCGGGCTGACCCCAGCGGAGATGCGCATCCCGCTGGTGGTGGCCTGAGCAACTCCCCGGGCGGGAACGTCGGCTACCGCAGGAGGACGATCCCCGCGACCGGGCCGACAATGAATATCCCGATGACATAGAGCGCCACCAGCAGCGGGTGTACGGCCGCGATCCTCGAGACCCGTTCCGCGAGCCGCACCGGCACCTCCCGGAATTGCCTGATCGGGTAGATCAGACCGATCCCCGCCAGGTTGAACAACGTGTGAGTGAGCGCCACCACCAGGCCGGCGCGCAGGTCGACCGCCAACGAAGCAAGGAGCGCGGTGACCGTCGTGCCGACGTTGGCTCCCAGCGTGATCGGGAACGCGTTGCGCAGGGTGAGCACCCCTGAGCCCACCAACGGGATGAGGATCGACGTCGTGATGCTCGACGACTGGACGGCGATCGTCGTCACGACCCCGATCACCATCCCGACCAGCCCGCTGCCGCGAGCCACAGCCGAGTTCAGCGAGCGTTCCAGCCGTTCCGCGAACAGCCGCCGCATGTTGATGGTGATGAAGGCCAGGCAGATGAAGATCAGCACGAGCCCCAGCGCCAGCAAGAGACCCCCCACCACCCGGTCGCTGTCGATGGCGCCGCCGAGCAGATCCTGGATCTGGCGGACGGGCTCCTTGACGATCTCCTTGATCGGGCTGCGTGTCTTGCCACCGGCGACGTTGCCGCCGAGCAGATCGGCGAGCCAGTACGCCGCCTCAGAGAGGAAGCCGGTGGCGATCTGCAGGGGCAGGAAGATCAGCACGGCGAGGATGTTGAAGAAGTCGTGCTGGATCGCAGCGGCGAACGCGCGCCGGAACTCCGCGCTCCTCCCGATCGAAGCCAGCGACGCCAGCGTATTGGTGATGGTGGTGCCGATGTTCGCGCCGAGGATCATCGGCACCGCGGCTTCGACGTTCAGCGTGCCCGCGCCCACCAGTCCGACGATCGTCGCCGTCGACACCGACGAGGACTGCACGAGCACCGTCGCCAGGACCCCCGCGCACAGCCCGGCTACGGGGTTGTCCACGCTTTCGAGCAGTCCTGCCTGGAACTCCGCTCCGAGCCCCTTGATGCCCGCTTCGAGTGAAGAGACACCCACGAGGAACAGGTACAGCAATGCGGCGACGAGGATTGCCCGCAGCGGGCGAGGCAGCGTATAGCCGGAAGTCCGCGATGAGAGCGTGATCAACGGCGCTCCCCGTCATTCCGTACTCGGAGACCCTGATTGCACAGTCCCGCAGAAGCTGTACGTGCCGCGCGCTGCTGGGAGTCGGGCAGTGGATTGCCCTGCATCCCTCGCTACGCGACGCGGACGATCGCGCGGGGAGTCCGAGCGGCACGGTAGCCGCCACGCACCCGTCTCGGCAACCCGCAGGCGCGAGAGGTCGCCTGAGGCGGCCCAGGTGGGGCGTCGAAAGGTCCACCGTCCGGGTGCGCGCCGGTGGTCCATTCGCGCGTGATCAGCCCCCGTACACACCGTGACGCGGGCTGCCGCCGCTGTATCATCCTCGCGACCCCACCTCACACAGTCAGGAGCACCCCATGCGGATCGGCGTCGGCCTCCATCGAAACGAACCCGACGACTGGGAGAGCGCTCTCGCGTTTGCCCTCGAGGCCGAACGCCTCGGCGCCGACTCGATCTGGAGCGGCGAGGCCTGGGGTTGGGACGGAGCTACCCAGCTCGCCTATCTCGCCAGCCAGACCTCCACCATCAGGCTCGGCACCAGCATTATGAAGATCGGCGCCCGGAGCCCCGCGCTCACCGCAGGTACGGCGATGTCCCTCGCCTCGATGACCAACGACCGCTTCGTGCTCGGCCTCGGCACCAGCACGCCGCAGATCATGGAGGCGTGGGACGGCGTCGACTTCGGGCGCCCCATCCGCCGCTCGCGCGAGCTGATCGAGATCATCCGCATGGTCGAGAGCGGCGAGCGCGTGGTCTACGACGGCGAGATTCACAAGATCCCGCTGCGCGACGAGTTGCGTCCGATGCGCACCCGCGCCGGCGCGCGGCGCCTCCCCATCTACGTCGCCTCGGTCGGCCCGCAGAACCTGCGCATGACGGGCGAGCTGTGCGACGGCTGGATCGGCAACTGCTTCGTCCCCGAGACCGCCGGCGCCTTCCTGGACCACATCCGCGCGGGCGCCGAGTCCGTCGGACGCTCGATCGACGACCTTGAGTTGCAGGTGCCGGTCACCCTCGAGTTCGACGACGACCTCGACGCGCTGGCGAAGCGCCACGCCGTGGGCTACGCGTTCACGTTCGGCGCCATGGGCGAGCCGGGGCGTAACTTCTACGTCGAGGCATTCGCGCGGCAGGGCTTCGAGGAGGTCCGCGAGGTGCACCGGCTGTGGATCAACGGCCAGCGCGCCGAGGCGCAGGACCTGGTCCCCGTCGCGATCGCGCTGCAGACCAACCTGCTGGGCAACGACGACTTCATCAAGGAGCGCCTCCGCGCGTACCGCGATGTCGGCATCGACTCGCTGCGCGTCGGCCTGCGCGGCGACAACATCGACGACTACCTCAACGACCTCGGACGCCTGCTCGACCTGGTCAAGGAGGTCGACGCCGAGGATGCCGGCGACGCATAGCGGCCGCGGACCGCGCACGGATACTCGCGAGGGCGTTTAGAATCGGAGCGCCATCACGGCGGGTGCAGCCGGCGCTCGCCCGGAGCGGCCATTGGAGAGAGCGATGACGACCCAGCAACTGACCGAAGAGCAGCAGAACGTCCACAACTACCTGCGAGGGCAGGGCGAGAAGTACTCGTGGCTGGACCTCTGGCCACGCGTTGCGCGCCCGCGCCTCGACCTCCTCGCCCAGCTCGACGGCATTAGCGCCGAGCAGGCGGAGGCCCGCACGTCCGCCGACGAGTGGACGATCATGGAGGGCCTGCGCCACGAGATCGCCGTGACACGCTCCACGCTGCACATCGTCGAGCGCCTCTCCGGCATCACGGTCTCCGACCCCGCCGACGAGGTCGACCCCGCCGAGCTGTCGTTCGAGGAGCTGCGCAACGAGCTGTTGCGTAACGGCATCCAGTTCGGACAGCTGGCGGCGGCGCTGCCGGAGGACGCCGACCTGGAGCCGACGCACCCGCACGGCAACTTCGGCGACCTGCACTGCCGCGCCTGGTACATCTTCCAGCGCATCCACGACGTCGACCACGTCAACCAGTTCCGGTCGATCCGGGAGTCCGACGACTTCCCGGCCGCCTAGACACATCGAGGGGGCGCGCCCGCTTGCGGGGCGCGATGCACCCGCGAGCGGACGGCTGCCCGAGGCAGCCTGGTAAGGACTCAACGTGAAGACTGGGCTGATCTCGGACACGCACTCGCCTGCCATGGGCAAGCACCCGCCGGAGGAGGTCGCGAAGGCCTTCGCCGACGTGGACCTGATCCTCCACGCGGGCGACATCTACTCCTCGGCGTGCCTGGACTGGCTGGAGGAGATCGCCCCCATCCTCGCCGTCGAGGTCCCGCCCGCGCCGTGCGTCGGCGACCCGCGGGTAGCCCGCAAGCGCGTCGTCGACGTCGGCGGACGCCCGGTCGGGCTCGTCCACGACCTCGTGATCATGGGCCACGGCTTCGAGGTGGCGCCGGGCGTGATGGAGCGCCAGGTCGGCGAGGACGAGCCGCTCGACGAGTACCTGATCCAGTTCTTCGGCGAGCGCGTCGAGGCGGTCGTGTTCGGGGACACGCACATCCCGATGGTGGAGCGGCACCAGGGCATCCTGTTCGTGAACCCCGGGAGCCCGACGCTCCCGCGCCAGGTCCGCGGGCTCGGTACCGTGGGGATCATGGAGACGGACGAGAACGGCCACGAGGCCCGGATCGTCCAGCTCCCGGACTACAGGGAGTAACCTGAGTCCTACTCTGATCCCCGAGCGGCCGACGAGGAGAGCACCGGCCATGACCCAGGGAGAGACGTGGGCGAGCGGGCTGCCACCCCATCAGGGCACGCCCCGGCGGCGAACGCCGGGCCGCCTCGCTGGCAAAGTCTGGATCGCCGACGACTTCGACAAGACGCCGGAGGACATCATCGCCAGCTTCGAGGGCGGCCTCGAAGCAGGGAGCGACCTTCTCACCGGAAGCTGAACACCAGACCACTTGCGGCGCCGCGTTATGCTCGCACGTAATAGCGAGCGAGGAGGGCAGCATGCCGCGACCCATCCCGGTGCCCGACGCCATCAGCAAGCCGTTCTGGGACGCCTGCAACGAGCGTCGGCTGATCGTCCAGGTCTGCACGATGTGCGACCGCAAGCAGTTCCCACCCGAAGCGGAGTGCCGCGAGTGCGGCTGGCAGTTCCACCTCGAGTGGCTCGAGACCAGCGGCCGCGGCACCATCGTCGGCTTCTCGATCACGTACGACTCGCGGATCATGGCGTGGCAGGAAGAGCAGCCGTTCAACAACGCCGTGGTCGCCCTGCAGGAAGACCCCGAGATCAACTTCTTCTCCAACCTCCCCGGCGTCCCCGTCGGCGAGGTTCCCGTCGGAGCGACCGTCGAGGTCGACTTCATCGCGGTCTCGGACGACCAGCTGATCCCCGAGTGGAAGGTCGTCGAGGAGAGCTAGAGCCTCGCCGCGACCACGACGGTCAGCGCAGGGCAGGAAGGCACACATCATGGCGCGCGCAATTCACTGGGAGCGCAACGAGGACCCGGTCGGCATCTGGGAGCACCGCGGCAAGGTGGTGCTCGCCGGTGCGGGTCACTCGAAGAACACGGACCGCCGCTGGGACGGCGTGAGCATGGACAGGACGCTGGGCGCCTACGTCGTCGAGGCCGCCCGCGCGGCGATGGACGACGCGGGGATCTCCCCCGAGGACGTCGACGGCATCGTCACCTCGGCCGGCGGTCAGCCCGCCCACATGAGCCTCGGCTCGCAGTGGGGGCCGCTGCGGCCGTTCTTCGACCCGCCGTACGACAGCGAGGACGGGCTGACGTACGTCACGGCCGAGTGGATCCAGAAGCAGATGAACCTGCCGAACGTGCAGTACATGAACTCGCACGGGGAGACCGTCTGGAACCTCATCGGCCTCGCCGCGCAGGTCGTCGGCGACGGACGCTGCGAGGTCTGCCTGGTGCCCTACCCCAACGGGAACATCGAGGGCCGCTACCACCAGAACCCAAGCCTGGAGGCGCGGGGTGGGGCGCAGTGGTCCAACCCGTGGGGCTGGGGCCTCTCCGGCCAGGGCTTCGTCTTCGACCAATACGCCCGCAAGTACGGGACGAACCACGAGCGCATGGCGCCGTTCGTCGTGCAGGAGCACGCCAACGGCCTGCTCTGGCCGTACAGCTACTACGCGCAGCACGAGCCCGGCCCGTTCACGACCGAGGACTACCTGAACGGCCGCTGGATCGCCCGCGACCTCAGCATCTTCGACTGCGACCGGCCCGTGCAGGCCGGCGCGTGCTACATCGTCACCACCGCCGAGCGCGCGAAGGACATGAAGCAGCAGCCGGTCTACATCCTCGACCACACGGAGAGCGCCTTCACGCCGCGCAGCCTGGTGCAGACCCTCGACGACACCGAGTCGTGGACGGACATCCAGGCGCAGCGGTCGTACGCGGGCTCCGGGCTGCGTCCGGAGGACATCGACGTCTTCGCGCCGTACGACGGCTTCGCGGTGTTCACGCAGTACTTCCTGGAGGCGTTCGGGTGGCGCGGGGTGAAGCGCGGCGAGGCGCACGACTTCTACGCGGACGACATCACGCTCAAGGGGCCCAACCCGATCAACTCGGGCGGCGGCAACATGGGCACGGGCCGCATGCGCACGGTCTTCATCACCGACCCGATGGAGCAGCTGCAGGGCCGGGCGGGCGACCGCCAGGTGGCGATCAAGGCCGAGGTCGCGGTCACCATCGGCGTGCTCCCCAGCAACGCGGCGGCGCTGGCATTCAGCACCAGCCCCGACTAGCACCGGGGCTACCACCGGGGGTGACGCACCGTAACGCCGCGTTACCCCCGTTGCGAACTACGGGTTCCTTAGGGATACTCACCCGACGTGCGCATGGGGCGGGAGAGTGTTGAGTGGCGATCCTACTGAGCTTTGACATCGACGGAACCCTCGAGCTGGGCGACCCGCCGGGTGGCGTCACGGTCGACATGGTCCGCAAGGCCATCGACCTCGGCTTCATCGTCGGGAGCTGCTCGGACCGGCCGCTCAGCAGCCAGCGCCGCATGTGGGCTTCGCTCGACATCGAGCCCGACTTCGTCGCCTCCAAGCACCAGCTCGGCCTCGTCAAGGCGCAGTTCGACGACGCCGACGCGTACTACCACATGGGCGACCGCGACACCGACGAGAGCGCCGCGAAGGAGAACGACTTCGGCTTCTGGTGGCACACCGAGGCCGAGCTCGAGCCCTGGCTGGAGCTCGTCAACTCCGACTAGACACGGACGAACCGCACCCCCGATGAGGCCCGCTCGACGCGGGCCTCGATCGTGCTACCCGGCGGCTCCCCGCTCCCGGTAGCATCAGCGCATGGTCCACGAACGACTCGACGAGGAGCCCTGGGCCGAGCTGCTCGAGGAGCTGCGAGAGATCGCCCTCGACCTGCCCGAGTCGAGCGAGACGATCAACTTCGGCAACCCGTGGTTCCGCGCGGGCAAGAAGCCCTTCGCCATCTTCGGCGTCCGCGACGGCGTGCCGGGCGTCTCGTTCCGAGCCGACCCCTTCGCCCGCGAGCTGCTGCTCGACGACGGGCGCTACTTCCCCACGCCGTACATGCACCACCACGGCTGGCTCACGCTGCGCCTCGAGGAGCCGGTCGACTGGGACGAGGTCGAGGAGCACCTCCTCGACAGCTACCGGATGCAGGCCCTGAAGCGCATGCTCCGCGCCCTCGACGGCTGAGCGTCGCCCGGTTCGTTCGAGGTGCGATCGGGTGGACTCCAGAGGCCCCCGATAACGCGTCCACCTTTTACGAGCCGCAAACATCACGTTGGTACGGTGGCGCCATGAGTCAGCAATACCCGTCGCACCGCGACTCCACCCGCGCACCCCGGACCATCGTCCACGCACGGCAGCGCGACCCGACGTCGCCCGACACCTCGAAGCAGCACCGGCCCGGTGCACCACCGCCCAGGCCCGGGGCCATCTCGCGCGATCCGGCGCGCCGACGCCGCGCACTCGAGGAGCACGCGCGCAACACCACTCCTGCGGGCGCACAGACTTCCCAGCCCACCCCGGCGAGCTCGACCGAGGCGGCTCCCCGGTCCCGGTCGCGCACGTCGAACGCCCCCGCACGCCTCCTCGGCGTCCTCGCGTCGTGGACGAAGCGCTACTTCGCCCACTGGCGGCACGCCTCCACCGACGAGCGTGGCGAGGCGATCGTGATCGTGCCCCCGCGAGACCGCCGGTCGGTCGACCGGGACTAACCGACCCAACCGCCCCACCAGATGACGCCCGGCGGCCGGGCGGGCATGCTTGTGCTCGCCGCCGCCCGGAGCGCCTCGACGCGGACACGGCGGCACCGAGGGGGAGCGATGCTCGCTGGCAAGTCCGTGCTGGTCACCGGCTCCACGAGCGGCATCGGCCTCGCCGTCGCCCGCGCGATGGCCGCCGAGGGCGCGAACGTGATGCTGCACGGCCTCGCCGACCCGGACGCCGCCCGCGCGCTGTGCGAGGAGTTCGAGGCGGACTACGACGTCGAGGTCGCCTTCAGCGGCGCGGACGTGCGCGACCCCGCGGCCATCGACGCGCTCGCGCGCGAGGCGACCGAGCGCTTCGGGCGCGTCGACGTCCTCGTCAACAATGCGGGCATCCAGCACACCGCGCCGATCGAGGCGTTCCCGCGCGGGCGCTGGGACGACATCATCGCGGTCAACCTCTCGGCCGCGTTCCACACCACCCGCCTGTTGCTCCCGGGGATGCGCGAGGCGGGATGGGGCCGAGTCATCAACACCGCCTCGGCGCACGGCCTCGTCGCCTCGGCCGAGAAGGTCGCGTACATCGCCGCGAAGCACGGCCTGATCGGCATGACGAAGGTCGTCGCACTCGAGACCGCGCGGGAGCCGATCACCTGCAATGCCATCGCTCCCGGCTGGGTGCGCACCGAGCTCATCGAGCAGCAGATCGAGGCGCGCGCCGGGGACCTCGGCGTCTCGATCGAGGAGGGCGCCCGCGCGCTGCTCGCCGAGAAGCAGCCGTCGCTGGAGTTCGTGCAGCCCGAGCAGGTGGCGCAGATCGCGGTGTTCCTGTGCTCTGACGCCGCCAGCCAGATCACCGGCGCCGCCATCTCCGTCGACGGCGGCTGGACGGCACAGTAGCGGGGCCGGCGGTGGTCGCGCAGGTCTTCGCCACGCCCGACGAGGCCATCGCCGACGTGCCGGACGGCGCGTCGATCATGTTCGGCGGCTTCGTCTCTGCCGGCACGCCGAGCAACCTCATCCTCGCCCTCGCGCGACACGGCACGCGCGCCCACACCGCCATCGCCAACAACATCGGCCTCGGCGACAAGCTCGACGAGCTGTGCGCTGACTTCCAGCTCGCCCACGTCATCGCGACGTTCGCGATCCGCGCCTCGTCCGGCCGCGGCAGCCGCTTCGAGGAGCAGTACCGCGCGGGCGACGTGACCCTCGAGCTCGTCCCGCAGGGGACGTTCGCCGAGCGCATCCGCGCCGGCGGCGCGGGCCTCGGCGGCGTGCTGACGCGCACGGGCCTCGGCACCGTGGTCGCGGAGGCCAAGCCGGAGATGGAGATCGACGGCGAGCGCTACCTCCTCGAGCGCCCGCTGCGCGCGGACTATGCGTTCGTGAAGGCGCACCGCGCGGACCGGCTCGGCAACCTCGAGTACCGCGCGGCCGGGCGCAACTTCAACCCGCTGATGGCGACCGCCGCCGACACCATCGTCGCCGAGGTCGAGGAGGTCGTCGAGGTGGGCGCGATCGACCCGGAGCGCGTCGGCACGCCCGCCGTCTACGTCGACCGGATCGTGCAGTGCGAACCAGTGGCGGTGCGGTGGGATGGCTGACGGGCCCGTCGGCATCCCGCGCGACCTGATCGCGCTGCGTGTCGCGCGGGAGTTGCGCGCGGGCATGGTCGTGAACCTCGGCATCGGGCTGCCGACGCAGGTGGCGAACCACCTGCAACCCGGCGTCGACGTGCTGTTCCAGGCCGAGAACGGCATCCTCGGCTACGGCGGCATCCTCGACGAGGACTTCGACCCCGACGTGATCAACGCGGGCGGCCAGCCCGTCGCGTTGCGCGAGGGCGCGAGCTTCTTCGACAGCGCCGAGTCGTTCGCGATGATCCGCGGCGGGCACGTCGACGTGGCCGTGCTGGGCGGCCTCCAGGTCTCGGCGCGCGGCGACCTCGCCAACTGGTCGGTGCCGGAGCGCGGCGGCGGCAGCATCGGCGGCGCGATGGACCTCGCCGTCGGCGCGCGCCGGCTCATCGTCGCGATGGAGCACCGCACCCGCGACGGCGCGCCGAGGATCGTGCGCGAGTGCGCCTACCCGCTGACGGCCCCGGCGTGCGTCGACCTGGTCGTGACGGACCTCGCGGTGATCGCGGTGACGACAGGGGGCCTCGAGCTGCGCGAGGTCGCGCCCGGCGTCGCGCCCGAGGAGGTCCAGGCGGTCACGGAGCCGCCACTGGCGATCGCCCCGGACTGCGCCGAGATGCGGCTCTCCGTGGATATGCCTCACGCCCCATAGAGCCCTCGAAAGCAACGACGCCGGCCACCCCGAGGGTGACCGGCGTCGCCGGTGTTCCGAAGACGGGTTGGTGCGTTAGCTGCCGGTCCAGACCGGGTCGCGCTTCTCAGCGAAGGCGGCCGGGCCCTCCTTGGCGTCGGCGGACGACAGGACGACCTGGTTCATCCACTCGGCGATGCGGATCGAGTCCTCGATGCCGGCCTTGCGCCATGCCTGGATGATCGACTTCGTGCCCTGGATCGAGAGCGGCGCGTTCGAGGCGATCAGCTGGGCGATCTCCTCGGCGCGCGGCACCAGCTGGTCCGGCTCCGTGATCTCGGTGACCACGCCGAACTCCTTGGCCTGCTCGGGGCTGATGCGGTCAGCGGTGAGCAGGATGTAGTTGGCGGCGGAGAAGCCCACCACGCGCGGGAGGTGGTGGATGCCGTAGCCCGCCATGATGCCGCGCTTCGGCTCGAAGAGGCCGAAGTAGGCGTCCGTCGAGCAGATGCGGATGTCGCAGTCGAGCGCGGTCTCCATGCCGCCGCCGATCGCGAGGCCGTTGACGGCCGCGATGAACGGCTTCGGGCTGTCGGAGTAGCCCCAGCCCGCCATCGAGCCGCCGCGCCGCGGGGAGTTCGTGCCGGCGGCGTTGCGCTCGGCCATCTCCTTGAGGTCGGCGCCGGCCGAGAAGGCGCGGCCCGTGCCGGTGACGATGCCGACGCGCATGTTCGGGTCGGCGTTGAAGTCCTCAAGCGCCTCGTCGCGGAGCGCGGTGAGGTTGCCGCCGAGGGCGTTGAGCCGCTCGGGGCGGTTCATCGTGAAGATCGCGTAGAAGTCCTTCTTCTCGTACTCGAGGTCTGCCATTCAGCCCTTTCCTCCTGTGAGCCTGCTTGCCTGCCCGGGCATCGCGCGCACTCGCCCGCGATTTGCCCTCATGCCTTGTAGGTGCTCCGCGATACAGCGTCAATCCGAGGCCGCGTGGTCGTCCTCGCTCGCTGCGCCCAACGTCGGGCGCACTATCATGCGAACCGCAACGCTCGACGTGCCGCGCACACCGAAGGAGGCCCGACGTGGGCAACTACGAGAACATCCTCTACGAGACCGACGACGACCGGATCGCGACCATCACGCTCAACCGCCCGGACCAGATGAACGCCATCTCCCCGGACCTCGAGCGCGAGCTCCACGAGGCCCTCGACGAGGCCGCTGCCGACGACTCGGTGCGCACGATCATCCTCACGGGAACCGGCCGCGCCTTCTCCGCCGGCTACGACCTCGGCCGCGACCGCGTCCCGCCGGCGACGCGCAGCGCCGCGCTCCAGCAGTGGATGCCCACGGACATGGCGCACACCGACCACGTCATGCACCTCATGGAGCTCGACAAGCCGGTGATCGCCGCCGTCAACGGCTGGGCGCTCGGCGGCGGGTTCTGGTACACGCTCGCCTGCGACATCACCATCGCGTCGGAGCAGGCCGCGTTCGGGCAGCCCGAGGTGCGCATGGTGTCGAACACGTCCTTCCTGTTCCCCGCCCTCGTCGGCTGGAAGGTGGCAGCGCGCTACGCGCTCACCGGCGACCACTTCGGCCCCGAGGAGGCGGTCCGCATCGGCGCGATCAACGAGGTGGTCCCGCACGACCAGCTGATGACGCGTGCGCGCGAGATGGCGATGCGGCTGAACATGGTCCCCTCGGACTCGGTGCGCCTCAACAAGAAGCTCACGACGCTCGGCTTCCACGCCATGGGCCTGCGCAACGCCCTCCAGACGGGCGGGCTGATCTCGATCCTCGCCCACGCCTCCACGGACGCCGAGGAGGTCGCGGACCTCTACGAGGTGCAGCGCAACGAGGGCCTCACCGCCTTCCTGCGGATGCGAGACAACAAGTTCATCCCCGAGCCCGGCGGCCCCCGCTCCCGGTAGCGGCGCGACGGGCTCCGGCACGATGACGGGGCACGACGACATGGCGGCGCCGCCGGATATCGACGAGATCCGGCGCGCCGCAGACGTGCTCGCCGGCCATCTCTCGCTGCCGACGCCGCTCGTCTACTCGCCCGCGCTCTCGGAGCGCCTCGACGCGCACGTCTCGCTGAAGCTGGAGTTCGCCAACCCGATCGGCGCGTTCAAGCTGCGCGGTGGCGTCACCCTCGCCGGCGATCTGGCGGCGAGCGGCGAGGCGGCCGGTCTCGTGACGGCGTCGACGGGCAACCACGGCCAGTCGATCGCCTACGGCGCGGCGCTGCACGGCCTAGACGCCGTGATCTTCGTACCCGAAGGCGCCAACCCCGACAAGATCGCCTCGATCCGCCGACTCGGCGCCGAGGTGCGCGAGGACGGCGCGCGCTTCGACGACGCGAACGCCGCCGCCCGCGACTTCGCCGCCGAGCGCGGCATGCGCTACGTCGAGGTCGACGGGCCGACGCTCATCGCGGGCGTCGCGACCGGCGCGCTCGAGGTTCTCGACCCGGAGGCCGGGCAGCAGCCCGACACGGACGTCGCGATCGTCCCGCTCGGCGGCGGCTCCGGCGCGTCCGGCTGGGTACTGACCCGCGACGGCCTCGGCGCGTTGTGCGAGGTGTGGGCCGTGCAGTCCGCGCAGGCGCGCGCCGGCCACGACTCGTGGCGCGAGGGTCGGGTCGTCGAGCGTGCCAACACCACGATGGCCGAGGGGCTGGCGACGGCCACCGGCTTCGAGTACACGCAGGCGATCCTGCGAGGCCGCCTCGACGACTTCCTGCTCGTGGACGACGCCGACATCGGAGCCGCGGTGGTCGAGCTGCTGGAGCGGGCGCACCTGCTCGTCGAGACCGCGGGTGCGTCGGCGCTGGCCGGAGCGATCCAGGCGCGCGAGCGCCTGCGCGACCGCCGCGTCGTGCTCGTGCTCACCGGCGCGAACATCACCACCGAGCAGCTTCGAGGACTCCTCGACGGCTCCTGACCGCGCCAGGCGGCGCTACCCGGACTCGGCCTCCAGCAGCCGTCGCCCGCCGTCGGCGTAGTGGCGCCCCTTGGCGTGGAGGTGCTGGCCCGCGGCGCGCAGGTCGCGCCAGGCGCGTTCGAGGCGGTTCGAGCGGTAGAGCGACTGCGCCCCGGCCGACTCGAACAGCAGGTCCGCCGCGCGCACACACGCGTGGACGGTGTGCGCGACCGCAAGTTGGAGTGCGTTGAACGCCTCCGGCGGCGCCGTCTCGCCGGCCTCGGCGTGCTGCCAGATCTCGCCGAGGATGCGGTCGAGCCACGCCTCTGCCGAGGCGACCAGCGCCTCGGCCTCCCCTCGCGCGTGGTGCGCGAGGGCGACCTCGGCGACCGGGCGCTCGCTCCAGGCCGGGCGCGCGGTGATCTCCGCGAACGCCTCCATCGCCTGCCGCGCCGTGCCGATGGCGTGCGCGCCGTGGCCCATCTGGAAGATCGGCCCGATCGGCAACGTCGAACGCGGCCCATCCGTCCACGGCGCGGCAAACTCGAAGACGAACTCGGTCGGCACGTGTACTTCGCGCAGCGCGTAGTCGAAGCTGCCCGTGCCGGCGAGGCCGGGCACCGACCACGTGTCGACAAGCTCGGCCTGCTCCGCGGGCACCGCGAAGGCGCGCATCTGCGGCCGCCCACCGTCGTCGAGCGCGGGCTCCCCGTCGGCGTCGAGGAGCCGGGCGCGGCTGATCAGCCAGTCGGCGTTGGGGAAGCCGCTGCCGAACGGCCACTGCCCCTCGGCGACGTAGCCGCCCTCGACGGGCCGGAGCGTGCCTGCCGGCGGATTGAGCGTGCCAATGCAGATCGGGCGCGCGCCGCCGCCGAAGATTGCCTCGGCAGTCGCGCGCGGCATCCACTGGGCGAGCGCGTTCGTCTCGGCCGCGATCATCACGACCCAGCCGGCCGCGGCGTCGCCCTCGGAGAGCGTGCGCACGACCTCCATGAACGTCGCGATGTTGGCGTCGAGGCCGCCGAGCTCGCCCGGCACCCAGAGGTGGAAGAGCCCGGCGTCGCGCAGCGCCTCGACGAGCGAGTCGGGCAGCCGCCGCTCGCGCTCGATCGCCTCGGCCTCGCCGCGTGCGACGGCGGCGAGAGCGGCGGCCTGCTCGACGAGGGCCGGGTCGGCCCCCGTGAAGCTCACGCCAGGGCCGCCTCGATGTCGTCGATGTGGCCGGACTCGTGGCTCGTCACCAGCATCCCCAACAGGTCGCCGACGGCGATGTCGCCCGGGCGGAAGCCCAGTGGGATCTCGACCGCGAGCAGCGACTCGTCGGCGTCGCCGAGCGCGGCGATCGAGGCCTCGTGGCCGGCCTTCACCTCGGCGATGAGGTCGGCCGCGCTCACGTCGGCGCGCTCGGCGACCTGCTCGTCGTTGCTCGGCATCCCGCCGCCCTCGCCACCCTGCGCGCGCTCGAGGACGCGCGGGACGGGGTTGGAGCTCGCGGCGAGGTGGCTGAGTGCGTCGCGCACCCGCCACTCGCCCTCGGGCAGTGCCGCCTCGGGGTTGGCGATGATGGCGTCGCTCAGCGCGTCGATGCGTGCGTTCAGCCCCTGGAATCCCTGGATCAGTTCGTCGCGGCCTGGCATGTGTCCTCCCGGTGTGTTCGCGAGGTTGGAGTCTACAGCCTCGACGCCCTCCCGGACGCGGCGAGGCCTCGACGGCGCTGGTAGGCTGCGCGGCGAACGGGGGCACGCGATGGCGGCGGCAAGCTCGTACACACCCCGCGCCCTCGAAGGCGTGCGCGCTGTCGAGTGCGGCGTGGCGATCGCCGGGCCGCTGGCCGGGCGCTACCTCGCGCACCTCGGCGCCGACGTGATCAAGGTCGAGTCGCGCTCGCGTAGCGCGGCGATGGGCATGCGCGCGCCCGCGTGGGCGCCACCCGATGTCGGCCTCGCGGGCGGCGACATGCTGGCCGGCAACAACACCTTCAACGCGCAGAAGCGCGGGGTCGGCCTCGAGCTCAAGTCGCCCGAGGGCCGCGCGCTCCTCGACGAGCTGATCGAGCAGAGCGACGTCTTCCTGACGAACTTCAGCGTGCCGGCCATCAACTCGCTGCGGATCGACTACGAGCACGTGCGGGCGGTGAACCCGGACATCATCTACGTGAGCATGCCGGGCTACGGCAGCGGTGAGGGGCCGTACCGCGACTACAAGTCGTGGGGCCCGAACCTCTCCTCATTCTCCGGCCTCGACTACCTCACCGGCGACCCAGACCGGCAGCCTGCTATGACGCCAGTGCCGCTCCCCGACTACATCGCGGGCTACCACGCCGTGACCGCGATCATCAGCGCGCTGCTGCACCGCGAGCGGCGCGGCGGCGGCCAGTGGATCGACATCTCGCAGTTCGAGTCGGCC
>DAOULE010000061.1:0-16251 GCA_034420575.1 Dehalococcoidia bacterium | reverse complement strand
CCGCGCTCGCGGCGGCCTCCGCGGCTGCGTCGACGGAGCGGAGCGTGTAGCGCACGGCCGCCTCGCGTTCACCCTCGTCGGTCGAGGCGAGGTTGAGGCCGCGGTTCCAGCCGCGTGCCGGATCGCGTTCGAGCGGCGCGGGGGCGTGGACGGCGCTGACGGGGAGCACGTCGGCGGCGAGGATCGCGCCGATCTGCTGAGCGTCCATCGAGTGGTTGACCTCGATGGCGTCGTAGCCGAGCTCGGCGGCGCGCTCCATGAACGCGGGCAGGTCGCGCTCGAAGCGCGGCTGCACCGCCCACATGGTGCTGAGCGCGACGGGCGTCGCGCCCGAGGCTTCGTCGGGGCTCAACCGCTGCGCTGCGCGATCAGGGCGTCGAGCTCGATCCGGAGCTGGTCGAGCACCTCGTCGTAGGGGAAGGCGCCCACGGTCTCCGAGCCGCGCTTGAGGTTCACGGCGGCGGGGCCGCACCACAGCCCGAGGTCGGCGTCGTCGGTCTCGCCCGGGCCGTTCACGCGGCAGCCCATGACCGCGATGGCCAGGTCGTGCTCGCGCGCGTACTCGGTCATCGCGCGCACGTCCTGCGCGAGGTCGATGAACGCCTCGTTCTCGACGCGCGAGCAGGAGGGGCAGGAGATGATGTTCAGCCCTTCGGGCAGGATCGTCGGGATGCCGCGGAAGCGACCGGACTCGATGTCGTCGAGGATGCGGCGGCCGGTGTCGATCTCCGTGCCCTTCTCCTCGAACGGCAGCGTGAGCGAGACGCGCAGCGTGTCGCCGATGCCCTCGGGGATGAGCTGCTCGAAGGCGAGCCGCGTCTTGATCTCCCCCTCCGGCAGCATGCCCGCCTCGGTGACGCCGAGGTGCAGTGGCACGTCGGGGCGCTGCGTCGAGAAGCGGCGGTTGCCCTCGACGACCTTGAGCCAGTCGGAGTCCTTGAGTGAGACGACGTAACGGGTGAAACCGAGGTCGTCGAGCATCGCGCAGTGCTCCAGCGCGCTCTCGACCATCGCCGCGACGTCGTCGCCGCCGAATCGCTCGATCATGACGGGGTCGACGGAGCCGCAGTTCACGCCGACACGGATGGCGCAGTCGTTGCGCTCGGCGATCTCGGCGAGGAAGGCGACCTTCTCGCGGGTGGGCTTGTCGCGCTCGTGGTGCCAGAGGTGGCCGGGGTTGTAGCGCACCTTGTCGACGTGCGGCGCGACGATCTCGGCGAGGCGGTAGTTCTCCTGCAGGTCCACGGACAGCGTCGCGGAGGTGCGTGCTCGCACCTCCGCGAGCGCCTCGACGTCCTTGCGAGAGTCGACGGCGATGCGGACGATGTCGGCGCCGGCGGCCTCGAGCAGCTGGACCTGGCGGACGGTGGCCTCGATGTCCTGTGTCTTGGTTGCGGCCATGGACTGCACCGCGATGGGCGAGCCGCCGCCGATGGTGACGGGCCCGACGCGGACTGCACGGGTGGGATTGCGAGCCATCGACCGTCCTCCTGATGCCACGTCCTGATCTTGCCACGTGGGGTGGTGCGCCGCCAGCAGCGGTGCTCCGTGCCCAGCGATTAGCTCTACGTACGGCGATACCGTACACTAATCGTATGCACATAGAATCGATTCGGCACCGAGGTCTGCGCCGCTTCTTTGAGCATGACGACCGGAGCTACCTACCGCCGGAGCGGGTGAATCGGATCAGGAACATCGTGACTCTCCTGGCTCAGTCGGAGGATATGAGCGGCTTCATAGCCGACGCACCGCCGGGCTGGCAGGTTCACCAACTCTCGGGTGCGAGGCGTGGGACCTGGAGCGTCTGGGTGTCCGCGAATTGGCGGATTACCTTTGAGGACAGAGGGGGCTCGGTGACGCGCCTGAACCTTGAGGACTACCATTAAGGGGGATCCAATGTATGGCTGAAAGCCGCATGCTCGATCGCTCTTATCTTGATAATCTAACTTCCACTAGAAGGATGAGACATTATGAGTTCCAGCGATATGCGGATGGGCATGACCCCGTCGCATCCAGGGGAGTTCATCCGCACGGAAGTCGTCGAGGAGTACGGCCTCAGCGTCACCGAGGCCGCTGAGATCCTGGGTGTCCGCCGGGCGACCCTGTCGGATCTGCTGCACGGGAAGGCTGCGCTCTCGCCGGAGATGGCCTTGCGAGTCGAGATGGGCTTTGGAGTGCGCATGGACCTGCTGCTGCGCATGCAGGCCTGGTACGACGCATCCCGAATGCGTGCCCGCGCGGACGAGATCAGCGTCGAGCGATACCAACCCGCCTGATCCCGCCACCTGTCGCACCACACGGGTCGACGAGGGGCCAAGAAGGCTCCTACCGGAAGATCGACTCCCCGTTGGCGATGCGGGTGATGTCGAAGAACGTCACGATCGCCGCCAGCGCGATGAACAGCACGAAGCCCACGAGGTGCACCAGCGCCTCCCGCTCAGGTCGCACGCGCCGCCCGCCCCGCAGCACCTCGATGAACAGGAACATCACCCGCCCGCCGTCGAGCATCGGCAGCGGTAGCAGGTTCAGGATGCCGAGGTTGATCGACAGGATCGCCGCGAGCTGCAGGAGCGTCGTCACGCCACCGGCACGTGCTACCTCGCCGGTCGTCTGCGCGAGCCCGACCGGGCCGGCGAGCTCGGGGCTGGAGCCGCCGCGGATCCACGACAGGACCTCGTTGCGCACGAGGATCATCGAGTCGACCGTCGCGTTGAAGCCGCGGGGAATCGAGACCCACGGCGGGTCTGCGACCCGCTCAGTGAACGGCACGCAGCCGTAGCCACCGACGAGGGTGCACTGCGGGTAGATCGTAATCCCGGTCGGACCTTGCCCCTCCGGGGGCGACCAGCGCGGCTCGACGGTGAGCGTGACGAACTCCTGGCCGCGCCGCACGCGTACGTCGATCTCCTCGCCGAGGTTGAGGCGGATGAGCCGGCCGGCGTCGCCCGCGTTGCGCGCGTCGCGACCGCCGATCTCGTAGATGATGTCGCCGGGCTCGAACCCGGCCGCCTCCGCCGGCGCCCCCGGCACGACCGTTGCGATCACCGCGCGTCCGACCTGCTCCTCGTGCGGGATGGTGTACGCGACCGCGAACAGCAGCACCGGCAGAACGAGGTTCATCAGCGAGCCCGAGACGAGCACGACGAAGCGATGCATGCGGGGTGCGGCGGCAAGTGACCGAGGGTCGTCCGGGTCCTCCTCGCCGAGCAGCCGCACGAAGCCGCCGAGGGGCAGCCAGTTCACCGTGTACTCGGTCTCGCCGTAGCGGAAGCCGGCCATGCGCGGCGGGAAGCCGATGCCAAACTCGAGCACCCGGATCCCGTACATCTTCGCGGTCAGGAAGTGCGCGAACTCGTGCGCGACGACGAGGAAGATGAGAATCCCGCCGAAGAGCAGCGCGGCGCTCGTCGGGTCGCGCTTCAGCACGAACGCGATCACGATCGCGACGATCACCGTCGAGGCGAGACTCAGGCGTCGCAGCGTGGACGTGCGAGGCTTCTCCTCGGCCTCGGGTGCGGGGTCGGGCGGGTCGTGGAAGCTCATGACGTCCCGGCCGCGATGCGCCCGTCGACGAAGTGGCGGCCCCAAGCCTCGGCCGCGATCAGCGCGTCGAGGTCGGGGTCGGCGGTCGCGGGGTGCGCCTCGAGCGCCTCGCCGAGCAGTCGTGCGATGTCGGTGAAGCGGCAACGCCCGGCGAGGAAGTGCTCGACGGCCGCGTCGTCGGCGCCGGACAGCGCGGCGGCCGACGTGTCGTCGCGGCGGCCGGCCTCCAGCACGAGCGGCAGCGCGGGGAAGCGCTCCTCGTCGATCGCCCCGAAGTGCAGCGCGCCGCGCGCGGCGAGGTCGAGGGGCGGCGCGGGCTGCTGGTGTGCGCGCTCCGGGTAGGTGAGCGCGCACTGGATCGGGAGCCGCATGTCGGGCTCGCCGAGCTGCGCCTTGATGGAGCCGTCGGTGTACGTCACCAGCGAGTGCACGATGCTCTCGCGGTGCTGGACGATGTCGATGCGGTCGATGCCGATGTCGAAGAGCCAGCGAGCCTCGATGGCCTCGAGGCCCTTGTTGAAGAGCGTGGCGCTATCGATGGTGACCTTGGGGCCCATCTCCCACGTGGGGTGGCGGAGCGCCTGCTCCGGTGTCACTGCTTCGAGCGCCGCGAGGTCGTAGTCGCGGAAGGCGCCGCCCGAGGCGGTGAGCGTGAGGCGGTCGACGGTCTCCATCGGCTCGCCCCACAGGCACTGCCAGATGGCCGAGTGCTCGGAGTCGATCGGCCGCAGCTCGGCGCCGCGGTGCGTGTTGCCCTCGAGCGCGGCGCGCACGACGTGCCCGCCGACGACGAGCACCTCCTTGTTGGCGAGCGCCACGACCTTCCCGGCCTCAAGCCCCCGCAGCGTGGGCTCCAGCCCGTGCCGCCCGGAGGTGGCCACGACGACGATGTCGACGTCGGGGCGCGCCGCAAGCACGTCGAGGGGCTGCCAGCGGTCGCGGCCGAACTCGGAGGCGAGGGCGTCGGCCTCGGCGCCGGGGCGCGCCCACGCTGCGTCGGGGCGGAACTCCTCGATCTGCTCGCGGAGCAGCGAGACGTTGCCGCCGGCGGCGAGCGCGACGACTCGGAAGCGGTCGGAGAGGCCACGCACTACGTCGAGCGTCTGCGTGCCGATGGAGCCGGTGGAGCCGAGGACGGCGAGGCCGATCACTGTCGAGCCGATCCCTGGGCGGCGGGAGCTACACCCATTGCAAGATCCAGTATAGGCACGGCCCGGCGAACAGTAGCGAGTCCATCCGGTCGAGGAGCCCCCCGTGGCCGGGCAGCAGCGCCGACGTGTCCTTCACGCCGATCCGCCGCTTGAGCGCGGACTCGGCGAGATCGCCCACGACCGCCGCCACGGGGAGCGTCGCGGCCGTGAGCGCGAGCAGCAGCGGGGTCGGCTCGAGGTCCAGCGCGAACGGAAGCCCGACCGCGGCGGCGATGCCCGCGACGTAGCCCCCGGCGAACCCTTCCCACGTCTTGCCCGGCGAGATGTCCGGCGCCATGAGGTGCGAACCGAGCAGCCGTCCGACGGCATACGCACCGGTGTCCGTCGCGAACGTCACGCCGAGCAGCACGAACACCCACGAGCGGCCGTCGTCGATGTCGCGCAGGAGCACCCAGTGCGTGCCGAGCACGCCGACGTACATGACGGCCCCGAGCCACCACGCCTCGCGGAAGTGCCGCGGGCCGGGGCCTGGCCGCAACAGCCCGTAGAGGGCGATGACCGGAAGGGCGAGCAGCGCCCACAGCGGGAAGTCGTCGAGCTGCCGTGTCCATGCGACTAGCATCGCCGTCGCGACCGCGGCGCTGAGCGGGACGTAGCGCGGCCACTCTGAGTTGGCCGCGCGCACCAACTCGTACGTCGCGGCCGCGAGGACGAGCGTGACGGCCACGGCAAAGACGGTGGCCGGCGCGACGACCAACAGCGCGAGGAGCGGCAGCCCGACGGCCGCCACGGCGAGGCGCGCCTTCAACACGGCGATCGCTCGCTTCGGAGGCTAGGAGCCGCCGTCCGCGCCGTTGCCGGGGACGAGGCCGAAGCGACGGCGGCGGCGGCTGAACTCGACGAGCGCGGCGTCCACGTCGGCGGGCCCGAAGTCCGGCCACAGCGTGGGCGTGAAGTAGTACTCGGCGTACGCGGCCTGCCAGACGAGGAAGTTGGAGATGCGGTGCTCGCCCCCGGTCCGCACCAGCAGGTCCGGCGCCGGCATGTCCGCGGTGGCGAGGCGGCAGGTGATGGCCTCCTCGGTCACGTCGCCGGGCGCGACCCCGTCGGCGATGAGCTGACGCACGGCCTGCACCACGTCGGCGCGGCCGCCGTAGTTGAAGGCGAGGTTCACGGTCATGCGGTCGTTGGCGGCCGTGAGCCGCACCGCCGCCTCGACCTTGCGCCGCAGTGCGTCCGGCACCGCGGCGAGGTCGCCGATGTGCTGGAGGCGGATGCCCGCGTCGTGGAGCGCGTCGAGCTCGCGGTCGATCGTGCGCCCGGCGAGCCGCAGCAGGTAGTCGATCTCGGTGCGGGGGCGGCCCCAGTTCTCTGTCGAGAACGCGAAGAGGGTGAGCACCGGGATCTCGTGCTCGGCAAAGCGTTCCAGGACGCCGCGGATGTGCTCGGCGCCCGCGCGGTGGCCCTGCTGGCGGCTCAGGCCGCGATCGTTCGCCCAGCGGCCGTTGCCGTCCATGATGATCGCGACGTGCTGAGGCGTGTTCTCGAGGTGGGGGCGCGGCAGGGCGGGCGCGGCCGGTTCAACGACCATGCGGCGTCACCATCGCGCGTGCTCTTTCCGTGCGTGCGCCGTTGGAGGTCTCCAACGTGTCGGAAGCGGCGCTCTTCGCAGTCTTGCCGCCTCCGGGCTTACGCGCATGCGTGATCACGCGGCGGCGGCCCGATCGCCCTAGATCTCGAGGAGTTCCTGCTCCTTCTGCTCGCTGACCTCGTCGATCAGCGCGGTGTGGAGCTGCGTGAGTTCGTCGACGTCGGACTGCGCTCGTCGCTCGTCGTCCTCGGAGAGGTCGCCGGCGCGGAGCGACTTGCGGAGCTCGTCGATCGCGCTGCGGCGGATGTTCCGCACGGCGACCTTGCCCTCCTCGGCGCGGCCATGGACCTGCCGGACCAGCTCGCGGCGGCGTTCCTCGGTGAGGGGCGGGATCGGCAGCCGGATGACCGTGCCGTCGTTGCTGGGCGTGATGCCCAGGTCGCTCGCCTGGATGGCGCGCATGATCGGCTGCAGCGCGGACTTGTCCCACGGCTGGACGGTGATCAGCGTCGGGTCCGGCGCGGCCAGCGTCGCGAGCTGGTTAAGCGGCATCATCTGGTCGTAGTGCGACACCTGCATGTGCTCGACCAGCGCGGTGTTGGCGCGGCCCGTGCGCACGGTGGCGAGCGCCTGGCTGAGCGAGGCGACCGCCTTGTCCATCCGGTCCTCGGCGTCCAGGAGGACCTCTTCGACCTCCACGCCGTACTCCCGTTCCGGGCGCGCCGGGTACGCTCGTCGCCTCTCGGCGTCGTGCGCTACTCCTCGGCCTGGTCGCCCAATTCGAAGCGCGCGAAGCGCGTCACGCGGATGTTCTCGCCCGTGGAGGCGATGGTCTCCTCGATGCGCTGCTGCACGGACTGCGAGGGGTCCTTCACGAACGCCTGCGTCAGCAGCGCCACCTGCTCGCGCTCGGCCTCCGGGACATCGTCGCCGACATCCTCGGGGGCGAGCCCGGCAGGGCTCATCGCCGCCACCTGCATCGCCACATCGCGCGCGAGCGCGCGGAAGTCGTCCGTGCGAGCCACGAAGTCCGTCTCGCAGTTGATCTCGACGAGGACGCCGATGCGCCCCTCGCCGTGGATGTACGACTCGACGACGCCCTGCGACGTCGCCCGGTCGGAGCGCTTGGCTGCGGCCGCGATGCCGCGTTCGCGCAGCAGCTCGCGGGCGCGCTCGAAGTCGCCCTCGGCGTCATCGAGCGCACGCTTGGAGTCCATCACGCCCGCGCCGGTCTCGTCGCGCAGGCGCCTCACATCGTCAACAGTGACCACGTCGTTCCTTGTCCTTGCTGTAGGTGCGGCGCGGGTGCGCCCCGGTGATGCTGGTTGAGCCTGCTGGCGGCGGGCTACGTCGCGGGGTTGTCCTCGGGTGCGGGCGCGCTCGGTGCGGGCTCGGTTGGCGCAGCGGGAGCCTCGACGGCCTGCGCAGCGGGCGCCTCGACCGGTGCTGCGGGAGCCTCCGCAGCCGGTGCAGCGGGCGCCTCGACGGCCGGAGCTGCCTCTGCCGGTGCGGCTGCAGCCTCGGCGGCCTGAATCGCGGCGACGGCCTCGACGGCCGGGTCCACCACCGAGCCCGCGGCGGCGGCCTCCTGCTCGACCTCGCCGTACGCCACGCCCTCCAGCACGGCGTCCGCGATGCGGGCCGTCAGCAGCTGGATCGAGCGGATCGCGTCGTCGTTCGCCGGCACGGGGAAGTCGATGAGGTCCGGGTCGGCGTCGGTGTCGCAAAGGGCAACGATCGGCGTCTTCGTGCGGTTCGCCTCACGCACGGCAATGTCCTCGAGCCGCGGGTCGATCACGAAGACCATGCCGGGCGGGCGGTCCATCTGCGCGAGCCCGCCGAAGGCGCGTTGCATGCGGTTGTACTGCTTGACCATGCGCAGCCGCTCGCGCTTGGTGAGCGCCTCGTGCTCGCCGGCCGCCATGCGCGCCTCGAGGTCCCGGAGGAACTCGATGCGGCGGGAGATGGTGGCCCAGTTGGTGAGGGTGCCGCCCAGCCAGCGGTTGGTCACGTACGGCATGCCGCAGCGGTCGGCCTGCGTGCGGATTACGTCGCGCGCCTGCTTCTTGGTCGCGACGAAGAGCACGGTGCGGCCCGCCGAGACGGTGTCGCGCACGGCCTGCAGCGCCACGTCGAGGCGCCGCACGGTCTGGGCCAGGTCAAGGATGTGGATGCCGTGGCGCTCGGTGAAGATGAAGTTCCTCATGCGCGGGTTCCAGCGTCGCGTCTGGTGCCCGAAATGGACTCCCGCTTCCAGCATCTGCTTCATCGTTACGCCGGCAGCCAAGGTGGCCTCCTCATTGCGGCGCGGCTTGGTGCGACGGGCTCCTCGCGGCCACGTCGTGGCCGGCGCCCGTGCCGCGCACGGTCACCGAGTATATGCCCGGCCCGAGTTACCGCGCCAACGCGATGGAGGCGCCCCGCACGGCGGAGTGACGACCAGACCGCCGCTGCCCGCGCCGTCGTGGGAGAGGCCGTCGGGTCAGGGCTTCACGCCCGCGTACACGGTCGTCGCCGACCGCAGGTGGAGATCCGGGCGGGCGAAGGCGTAGTGCGGAGACTCGGGGTCGAGCAGCGTCTCGAGCACCTCGGCATCCTCGTCGCTGAGGGCCGCACGGGACTCGTCGTCTGTGAGCCAGCGTCGCCAGTTGAACTCGATCCAGGCCTGCTCGTCGTCGGTCAGCGGACTGAGCGAGTCGAACGCGAACGTCTTCGCGCGGATGTCACGCAGACCAGCGTCGGCGAGGAGTTGCGACCACCCGGATGGGTGCGGGGTCAAGCCGACGAACCGCCCGACCCCGGCAGCGGCGAGGCGATCCTCGAACCACCGCCCGCCGATCCCGACGAGGTCGGGCAGCACGCGGAACCCGAATCCACCCTCGCGAATCGCGACGGTGCCACCCGGCCTTGTGACGCGCGCGAGCTCGCTGACCCCTGCGAGCTTGTCGGGCAGGTGGTGCACCACGCGGCTGCACCACACGAGGTCGAACGAGCCATCGGGGTCATCGAGCGCCGTGATGTCGCCGACCCGGGTGTCGGCGGCTGCGGCGAAGCCGGCCGCGTCGAGGCTCTCACCGGTCTCGCGCACGTTCTCGGGGTCGATGTCGACGGCCGTCAGCGTGCCCGCGAGCCCCGCGAGGACCGTCGCCATGCCGCCCACGCCGCAACCGGCGTCGAGGACACGCGCGTCGCGGTCGACATCGAGCCAGGCGGCGACGTCGTGGTCCACGTCCCGGAAGACACGGTTGCCGAGGCGCAGCGCGCGCCGCATCCGCTCGCGATCGGGTGAGTGGCCGTGTGCGGGCTCGGTCATCCTCGGCGACTTCCCTCTCGTCTTCGTTCCGCGCGTCGTGGCGCTGGATGTGATACTGAGTCTTATTAGGCGACGCGCCGAGGCGGCGTCAAGCGTCGGGACATGGGGCGCGGGCGCCGGCCGCGTCGATTGGCGCACGCTGTACAGCGCACCTACACTTGACCGGCGCCGCAGCCGGGCTGTGGCATCGTCGCGATCGGCGGAGGTCCGCGGCCCGTGCCTGCATACGACTACCTCTGTGAGGTCGGGCACCAATACGAGAAGCGCGAGCCGTTCGGCGCGCCGCCGCAGCAGCCGTGCGAGGAATGCGGCGTGCCTGCGCGCCGCCAGTTCAGCGCCCCGACCGTGGTCTTCAAGGGCAAGGGCTGGTACGCGACCGACAGCCGCGGCGCACCCCCGGCCTCCGAGTCCAAGCAGGCCTCCGAGACCAAGAAGGAGGCCGCCGCCGCCAAGAAGGAGCGCGAGAGCAAGTCCTCCTCGTCCAGCTCCTCGAACGGCTCGAGCACCTCGAAAGCCGGCTCCGGCAGCTCCGCGAGCAGCAGCTAAAGCCCACCAGGCGATGCGCGCCGTCCTCCAGCGCGTGCACTCCGCGCGCGTCCTCGTGGATGGCGAGGTCGTCGGCGCTATCGATCGCGGCGTCCTCGTCTACGTCGGCGTCGCCGAGGGCGACACAAGCGCCGGGGCGGAGTGGCTCGCCGACAGGATTGCGGGCCTGCGTATCTTCCCGAGCGAAGCCCGCCCCATCGACCGCTCACTCCTCGACGTGGGCGGGGCGGCGCTGGTCGTCTCGCAGTTCACGCTCCTCGCCGATACGCGACGCGGCCGCCGTCCCTCGTTCACCGCCGCCGCGCCGCCCGAGGTCGCCGAGCCGCTCGTCGACGCCGTCGTCGAGGCGCTGCGAGCGAGCGGCATCAAGGTGGCGGCGGGGCGCTTCGGGGCGATGATGCAGGTCGAGAGCACCAACGACGGCCCTGTGACGATCGTCCTCGACAGCGCGGACCGCGACCGGCCCCGACGGGGGTAGGGGCTACGTCTGGAAGCCGAGCGCCGCTGCCACCTCGGCCTGGCGGCGGTCGAGGGTGACGAACGTGAGCCGTTCCGGCACGTCCGCGATGTGCAGCGCGGCGGCTACATGCCATAGGTCCGCGCCTCGCAAGTAGCCAGCGTGCAGGACGTCCGAGATCTCCGCTGCTAGAGGACGCTCTGGAAGCACCCATGTGATTCCGGAAACAAGGTCGGCATCGTACCGATAGCCGTCCCGGACGAGGGTGGCTCTGAGCTCAGCCTCCAGCAGATTCGATGAGAACCGGCGCGAGAAAGTCACCAGCCGCTCGGCGATGGCTGGGCCCGCTGGTTCCTCCACGGCGACTGCGACGAGAGCCGACGTGTCGACGTAGGCGCTGCTCACTCGTTGCGGTCCGCGAGGAAGCGCTCAAGGGCGCCGGGCGCATGCACCACTGCGCGGAGTGGCTTCATGGGGCCCGTAGGCGGAACTAGGACCCCTCGCCTCTCAAGTTCGTCGAGCCGCGCTTCGAACGGATCCTGCTCCGCTCGGATCGGGTGGATCTCGGCCACCGGCTCTCCTCGATACGTCACGGTGACGGTCTCGCCCTCCCGCACCTGGCGGAGGACTTCCGAGAAGCGTGCTTTGGCTTCGTAGGTGGAGTACGTGATCGGCATGAGGCGATTCTAACTAGTCAGACTAGTCTGTCGCAACGCCGAGGGATGAAGCCCCGTCGCGCGAGGTCACCGCTCCCAGTCACGGCCTCGCTCGGCAAGGAAGCGCTCAAGCGCACCGGGGACGTGAGCGATCGGGCGAATCGGCTTCCGCGGATCCTTGGCGCGCACAAGCACCCCGCGCCGCTCAAGCTCGGCGAGGCGCTCCTCGGTCGTGCGTGCCCGAGGCGACTCTTGCACGTGGTCGGCGTCTTCTTCTGGACGGTCATCACTCATGCACCCAGCGTACGCCGCTGAGGCGACGACACCAACACGCTCAGTCGGATGGCTCCAGTAACACAGCGGCCCCGGTCGCAAGCACGTCCATCAACCGTTCTGCCGTCTCGTACGCGCTCGCGTCTCCCGAGGTGTCGAGGACGGCGCCGGGCAGGGCGCCTGTCCCGGCCTCGGCGGCGAAGCGGGCGTGCACCTCGCGGACGCGATCGGCGTCGTTGCGGCCCGCGTCGCGCGCGAGCGTCGTCTCCACGTCCGGGAGCAGCGTCACTACCTGCACGAGCGCGTCGATGCCGTCGAGGGCGTCGCGGTACGCGGCGAGGTCGTCCGCGAACGCCACGTCGTCGATCACGACCGCGTAGCGGGCGGCGATGGTCTCGCGGGTGACGGCCGCGGCGTTGCGCGTGGCGAGCAGGCGCTGCTCGTCCCACTGCGCGTCGCCCGCCCACGGGTGGCGGTAGCCCGCGCACACCCACTGGCGTAGCGTGTCCACCTCGATGCGCAGCATGCGGTCGTAGCGCTCCGCGACGGCGAGGGTGAGCGAGGTCTTGCCCGCGCCGGGCGGCCCGTTGACCAGCAGCACCTGGTTCACGCCTCGGCCCCCACCGGCTCGATGCGCAGCGAGATGTCGAGCGCGGGCGCGGAGTGCGTCAGCGCCCCGACGGAGATGAGGTGCACCCCGGTCGCCGCTACCTCGCGCACCGTATCGAGCGTGATCCCGCCAGACGCCTCGAGGATGACCCGGTCGCCGATCTCGGCGGCGACTGCGGCCATCTCTGCGGGCGTCATGTTGTCGAGCAAGATCGCGTCGACCCCGGCGTCGACGGCGGCCCGCGCCATCGCGGCGTCCACCACCTCGACCTCGATGCGCTGCGTGTGCGGCGCGGCTCGACGCGCGTCGGCGACGAGTTGCGCGAGGCTCAGGCCGCGCTGCGCACCCGCTTCGAGGTGGTTGTCCTTGATCAGGATGCCGTCCGCGAGGGTGTCGCGGTGGTTGCGCGCGCCCCCGACGCGGACCGCGTAGCGCTCCAGCTCGCGCAGACCCGGCGTGGTCTTGCGAGTGTCCGTGATCTCCGCCGCGCCGCCCTCGGCAGCCCGCTCGACGAACGCGCGCGTCATTGTCGCGGTGCCGCTCATGCGCTGCAGCAGGTTCAGCGCCACACGCTCTCCCGACAGCATCGCTGCGAGCGGTCCTGACACTTCCGCGACGACCTCGCCCGCCTCGACGTGGGCGCCGTCCGGCGCGCGCACATCGAGGGCGAGGTCCGTGCTCAGCTGCGCGAAGGTCTCGCGCACTACGTCGAGCCCGCAGACCACGCCTTGCTGCTTGGCGAGGAACGTCCCTTGCCCGCGCTGGCCGGGGGCGACGGTGATGCGCGTCGTCACGTCCTGTCGGGCGCGGTCCTCGGCGAGCGCCGCCTCGACGACGCGCCGCACGGCGCTGGGGTCCGGAGGTGCGATGTGCTGCTCCATGCCTGGTCCTCGCTACTCGCCCGCGCGGAACACGAGGTGGTGTCGCCACGCCTCGCGCGGCTCGGGGAAGTCCCGCCGATAGTGCGCGCCGCGCGACTCCTCGCGCAGCAGCGCCGCCGCCGCCGCAAGCCGCCCGCTCGTGATGATCGAGCGCAGCTCGTGGTCTTCGTGCCTGGCGGTCGGCGGCGGCGCCGCTTCGAACGCCGCGAGGCGCTCCGTGGCGTCGGCGAGGCCGTCGGCGTCGCGCTCGATGCCGACCTGCTCCCACATCAGCCGCTGCACCGCCTCGCGCGTCGGCGGCTCCGACGACGGTGACGGGTCCACGGGCGGGAGGGTGTGTGCGTGCGGCGACGGCTCGGGCGGCGCCTCGCCCTCCTGCCGGTCGAAGAGGCGCTCGGAGAGGCGACGTGCGAACACGACCGACTCGAGCAGCGAGTTGCTGGCGAGGCGGTTCGCGCCGTGCACGCCCGTCGATGTCACCTCGCCCACCGCGTACAGACCCGGCAGGGTCGTCTCGCCCCACGTGTTCGTGCGTACGCCGCCCATCGTGTAGTGCGCGGCTGGCGAGACGGGGATGGGGTCGCGCGCCATGTCGATGCCGGACTCCATGCACGTGCGGTAGATGTTCGGGAAGCGCGCCGCGAGCCAGTCGGCGTCGTGGGTTGTGACGTCGAGGTACACGCAGCCCGCGCCGGTCGCCCTCATCCTCGCCACGGCCGCTCGCGCGACGATGTCTCGCGGGGCGAGCTCGGCCAGCGGATGCACGGCGGGCATGAACCGCTCGCCGTCGGTGTCGAGGAGCAGCGCGCCCTCGCCGCGGACGGCCTCGGAGATGAGGAACACGGGCGCGTCCGGGCGGTGCATCGCGGTGGGGTGGAACTGCGTGAACTCCATGTCCCGCACCTCGGCGCCCGCCCGGAACGCGAGGGCGACACCGTCGCCGGTGGCCGATTCGATGTTCGTCGTGAAGCGGTAGAGGCGTCCCGCGCCGCCCGTCGCCAGCACCACGTGCGGCGACTCGCAGCGCAGCGTCGCGCCGTCGGCGAGCATCGCCTCGACGCCCACCGCGCGGCCGTCCTCGACGAGGATGCGCTCGACCGGCGCGTGCTCGATGACCGTGATGTGCTGGCGCTGCACCAGCGAGGACAGCGACAGCTCGATCTCGAGCCCCGTCTGGTCGCCGCCCGCGCGCAGCACGCGGCGGCCGGCGTGTGCCCCCTCGCGAGCGAGCGCGACGCTGCCCCCGTGCGTGTCGAAGCGCACGCCGTAGCGCACGAGGTCGGCGACGCGGCCGGGCGCCTCGGTGCAGAGCACGCGCGCCGCCTCCTCGTCGACGAGGCCGGCGCCGGCCTCGATGGTGTCGCGCAGGTGCTGCTCGGGCGAGTCGTGCTCGTCGATGGCGGCGGCGATGCCGCCCTGGGCGTAGCGCGTGTTCGCCTCGTCGATCGCGCCCTTGGTGACGATGACCGCGCTCGCGCCGCGCTCGCTGGCTTGCAGCGCCACGAAGAGCCCGGCGATGCCCGAGCCGACGACGAGCACGTCGGCGCTCACGGTGCGAGTGGTGGCCCGGTCCTGCTCCACCACGCCGCTACTCCTCTACCTCGACCGACGACTCGTACGCGCGGATCGCGTCGACGACCTCGGGCCAGTCGGCCGGCGTCTCGGCGCGGCCGCTCTGCGCGTTGACGTAGGCGTAGCGATGGCGCATGCGCGCGACGGCCTGGCCGCTCGACTCCGCGGCGACCTCGCAGTCGAAGGTCAGGCGGCCGGGGCGCAGCTCGGAGCAGCGCAGCCGCACGATCGCGGCGTCGTCCCAGCGCAGCGGCGCGAGGTAACGCACCTCGGAGCTCGCCTGGAAGCGCAGCACGTCGCGGTGGCTCGGGATGCCGGTCTCGCGGTCGTAGGCCTCGAGGGCGATCTCGGTGAGTGCGAGCAGCACGCCACCGTGGACGAATGGCGTCCCGCCGAAGCTGTCGGTGTGCCGCAGCGGGAGGCGCGTCTCGAAGCGATACCCGGCGTCAGGCGCCGGCACTGCGCAGCGCCAGCATGCGCTCGAGGGCGACACGCGCGTGCGCCTGCTCCTCCTCGGGCACCACGAGCCGGTTCACGACCCGCCCCTCGGCCAGCGACTCCATCACCCACGCCAGGTACGCCGGGTGCACGCGGTACATCGTGCTGCACGGGCAGACCACCGGGTCGAGGCAGAACACCGTCTTGTCCGGGTGCTCCTTCGCCAGCCGCGAGACGAGGTTGATCTCCGTCCCGACGCCGATCACCGAGCCCGCCGGCGCCTCGGCCACATAGCGTGCGATGTACGCCGTCGATCCGGTCGCGTCAGCGGCTTCGACGACCTCGTATCGGCACTCGGGGTGGACGACGATCTTCGCGTCGGGGTACTGCTCGCGGGCCGCGTCGATCTGCGTGGTGCTGAAGCGCTGGTGCACGGAGCAGTGTCCCTGCCACAGGATGATGCGCGAGCGTTCGAGGTCCTCCTCGGAGGCGCCGCCGAGGTTCCCGGCGGGCAGCCGCCAGTTCCACAGGACCATCTCCTCGAGCGGGATGCCCATTGCGTGGCCCGTGTTGCGGCCGAGGTGCTGGTCGGGGAAGAAGAAGACCCGCTTGCCCTGCGTGAACGCCCACTCCAGCACCTCGACGGCGTTCGAGGAGGTGCAGACCACGCCGCCGTGCTCGCCGCAGAACGCCTTCAGCGAGGCGGCCGAGTTCATGTAGGTGACCGGGATGATGTCGTCGCCGCTGCCGAACAGATCCTCGAGCTCCCGCCAGGCGGCGCGCACGTCGCCGGGCGCGGCCATGTCGGCCATCGAGCAGCCCGCCTCCATGTTGGGGAGGACGACCTGCTGGTGGGGCGCCGAGAGGATGTCGGCGGCCTCGGCCATGAAGTGCACGCCGCAGAACACGATGAACTCGGACTCCGGCCGCTCCGCCGCGTACTGGGCGAGCATGAACGAGTCGCCGCGCTCGTCGGCGAACCGGATGATGTCCTCGCGCTGGTAGTGATGCCCCAGCACCACCGCACGGTCGCCGAGGGCCGCACGCGCCGCCTCGATGCGCGCGACGAGCTCCTCGGAGCCGAGTGCGTGGTACGCGTCGGGGATGTCGCGCTGCCAGGAGCCGAACGAGACCTCGCTGGTGAGCGGGATCGTGTCGATGCCGACGTCCGACTCGCACTGGAGCTGCGGGATGAGCGCCGGGGTGGGGTTGATGGTGGT
>DAOULE010000060.1:0-6124 GCA_034420575.1 Dehalococcoidia bacterium | reverse complement strand
GTCTTGTAACTCCGGTGCTCGTCCACCACGATAGGCACGATAGGTCTGCAACTCAGGACGAGCGATGGCAGCGTTCGACACACATCAGGCGGTCCGGCGGCTGACGGCCGCGGGCGTCGACGAGGAGCCTGCGGAGGCGATCGGCGAGGTCATCGGGGGTGCCACGTTAGATCCTGCGACGAGAGCGCACGTCGAACTCGCCGTTGCGCGGATGACAGCCGAATTGCACCGGGCCTTACGCATCCAGGGTGCCTGGATTGTTGGCGTGCTCGTTGGCTTCGCTGCCGTCGCTGCATCCGGTGCAGCCCTGCTCATCAGGCTGTTTGGCTGAGCCGCCGGCGGCCCCTGTCCCCCGCGGCTCGGCACCGCGAGGGCAGCGCTCACGCAGCGTCCTCGCTCACACCGTAGCGGCCCTCAAGCTCCTGCCAGTCCGGTACGCCGACGATCTCCTCGAACTCGTGGAAGTCGACCATGGCGTCTGTCCGGCCGGCTGTGGTCTTCGCCTCGAACAGCGCGCGGTACGTCTCCGCGATCGCGCGCGCGGCGGTGAACAGCGCGGCGAGCGGGAACACCACCATCGAGTAGCCGAGGTCCTGTAGCTCCGCCGAGGAGAGCAGCGGCGTCTTCCCGCCCTCGATCATGTTCGCGAACAGCGGCGCGTCCGGGATGGCCTCCCGCACCGCCTCGAGCTCCTCGATCGACTGCGGGGCCTCGACGAACACCACGTCCGCGCCCGACTCGTGGTAGAGCCGTCCACGGCGGATCGCCTCGTCGAGGCCGAGCGGGGCGCGGGCGTCCGTGCGTCCGATGATCACGAGGTCGTCGTCGCCGCGGGCATCGGCGGCCGCGCGGATCTTCTGGGCGTGCTCCTCGGCGGGGATGACGCGCTTCCCCTCGAAGTGGCCGCACTTCTTCGGCCACTCCTGGTCCTCGAGGATGATCCCGGCCACGTCGGCCTGGACGCACTCGCGGACCGTGCGCGTCACGTTGAGCGGGTTCCCGTAGCCCGTATCCATGTCCGCGACCAGCGGCACGTCGACCGCGGCGACGATGGGTCGCACGCGGTCCAGCACCTCGGAGGCGGTGAGCAGGCCGTAGTCGGGCGCGCCGAGCGCGGCCGCCGAGAAGCCGAAGCCGGTGGTGAACAGGGCGTCGAAGCCGGCGCGCTGCGCGAGCCGCGCCGAGAGCGCGTCGTACGCGCCGGGCAGGACGATGATCTCCGGCCCGTCGAGCCGGTTTCGCAGGGCGGTCGAGTGGCGCATCTGGTCCTCCATCCGGCCCCGGCTGCCTCGTGCGGGGCGCGGGCGGAGGATAGCGAACCGGCGTGCAGCGGGCAGCGCTCACGGGCGGGGCGACGTCACGGCGGTGCGATACCCTGTGCGCGACTCGGCACCGGGTGTCGAGCGCCGGAGCAGTGGGGATCGGCCGCCGGGTGCGGCGCGCCTGTTGGGAGCGTCATGAGCCCCGATCGACCGCAGATACAGGTCGAGGGTCTGTGGAAGGTCTTCGGCGACGGCGCCGACCGCGTCTTCGAGCCCGAGCACACCGAGAAGAGCCGCGCCGACCTCCAGGACGAACTCGGCGCGGTGGTCGCGCTGCGCGACGTCTCGTTCGACGTGCAGTCGGGCGAGATCTTCGTGGTGATGGGGCTCTCCGGAAGCGGCAAGTCCACGCTCGCGCGCTGCCTGATCCGGCTCATCGACGCGACGCGAGGTGCGATCAGCTTCGACGGCGAGGACATCCTCGGCTACGACGCGAAGGAGCTCACCGAGTTCCGCCGCCGTAAGACGGCGATGGTGTTCCAGCACTACGGCCTGCTCCCGCACCGCCGGGTACTGGACAACGTGGCGTACGGCCTCGAGATACAGGGCGTCGACGAGGACACGCGGTACCGTGCGTCGCACGAGGCGATCGCGACGGTCGGGCTCGATGGGTGGGAGGACTACTACCCCAGCGAGATGAGCGGCGGCATGCAGCAGCGTGTCGGCATCGCGCGGGCGCTGGCGGTCGACCCCGATGTGCTCGTCATGGACGAGCCATTCAGCGGGCTCGACCCGCTCATCCGCAGGCGCATGCAGGACGAGCTGCTGTCGCTGGAGACGCAGCTCCACAAGACCATCGTGTTCATCACGCACGACCTCAACGAGGCCATCAAGCTCGGCGACCGTATCGCGATCATGCGCGACGGCGTGATCGTGCAGCAGGGCACGCCCGAGGAGATCGTGACGCGTCCCGCCGACGACTATGTGGCCGACTTCGTGCAGGACGTCGCCAGCGTCGCCGACCTGCGCGGCGAGGCTGCGCCGGCTGCCGAGGCGACGCCGTGAACCGCCCGGACGACGTCGAAGGGGCGCCCGAGGCGCGGGACACCGCTCCGCCGCCTCCGTGGGTCCGGTACGCGTGGCTCCCGGGCCTTGCCGGGGTGCTCGTCGTCCTCGTCGTGAGCCTCGTGGTGTGGGGGCCGGGCATGGAATTCCCGACGACCATCTCCGAGTCCCGCTCGTCGACCCAGGGCGGCGGCTCGGTCGTGCTCACCGAGACGGTGCGCGAGCGCACCGGCGAGACGATCGACCACGCAGTGGAGTGGATGACCGAGAGCGGCGACTGGCTGTTCGACGGCTTGAGCAACGCGGTGGCGCGCTCGCTCGTGACCATCGAGGACGTGCTCAAGTGGGTGCCGTGGCCGGCCGCGATCGCAGCCCTGGCGCTGCTGTCGTTCACCGTCGGGCGGTGGCGACTCTCGGCGTTCACGGCCCTGGCGCTGCTCTACATCGGCTTCATGGGGCTGTGGGAGAACGCCATCGACACCATCGCGCTGATGGTGGTGGCGGTTGCGATAGCGCTCGCCATCGGCCTGCCGCTGGGCGTGCTCGGCGCCCGCAGCCGCATCGCCGACGGCGTGATGCGGCCGATCCTCGACGGGATGCAGACGATGCCGAGCTTCGTGTACCTGCTGCCCGGCATCCTGTTCTTCGGGCTCGGCAAGCCGGCCGGCATCTTCGCCACGGTCATCTACGCGGTGCCGCCGGTGATCCGCCTCACGAATCTCGGCATCCTGCAGGTCTCGCCCGAGGCGGTCGAGGCGGCTCTCGCGTTCGGCTCCTCGCCGTGGCAGGTGCTGACGAAGGTGCAGATCCCCATGGCGATGCCGACGATCATGGCCGGGATCAACCAGACCACGCTGATGGCGCTGGCGATGGTCACGATCGCCAGCATGGTGGCCGCGGGCGGCCTCGGCGACGATGTGCTGCGGGCGCTGCAGAAGAACCAGCCCGGGAACGGGCTGATCGCCGGGCTGGCGATCGTCTTCCTTGCCATCATCATTGATAGACTCACCCAGTCAATTGCAGCTGAGCAGGCCGATCGCCGCTCCGCCGGCTGATCTGGGCCACGGCCTCGCCGCGCCTCGCGCCGCGAGGTCCGGGAGGACGTAACGATGTCGACCCTCCGTCGAACGCTGATCTTGGCCGCGCTCTGTGTACCCCTCCTCGCCGCCGGTTCGTGTGGTGGTGACTCGAAACTCGTGTTCAGCGACCTGAACTGGACCAGCGCGCAGGTGCAGACGCGCATCGCCCAGTACATCGTCGAGATGGGGTACGGCTACGAGACCGACACGGTCTTCGGGTCGACGCTGCCGCTGTTCCAGGGTCTGCGGCGCGGCGACACCCAGGTCACGATGGAGATCTGGCTGCCCAACCAGGACGCGGCCTGGCCCGAGGCCGAGGCAAACGGCGAGGTCGTCCGCCTCGGCCCCAGCCTCGGCAGCGACTGGCAGTCCGCATTCGTCATCCCCGCGTACATGCAGGAGGACTACCCCGACCTCGACAGCATCGAGGACCTCAAGGACGAGCGCTTCAAGGAGATCTTCGCCACTGCGGAGACGGGTGGGAAGGCGCGACTGGTGTCGTGCGTGATCGGATGGGGCTGCGAGGAGGTGAACGCAGCCCAGATCGAGGCGTACGGCCTCCTCGACCACGTCCACATCGTGAACCCCGGCGACGGCGCGGCGCTGAACGCGGACCTCTACGGCGCGTACCAGAAGCGCGAACCGTGGCTGGGCTACCAGTGGGGGACGAACGAGCCAGCGGCGGTGCTCGACCTCGTGGCGCTCGAGGAGCCGCCGTACAGCGACGAATGCTGGGAGACCACCAGGGCCTGCGCGTACGAGGACGCCGAGGTCTTCATCGCGGTCCATCCGAGCGTGCTGGACGACGCTCCCGACGTGGTCGAGATGCTGCGCTCGTGGACGTTCTCGATCCCCGAGTACGAGTCCGTGGCAAAGTGGCTCGTAGACAACGAGCACGCCAACCTCAACGACGGCGCGCTCTGGTGGCTCCAGGGCAACGAGGCCATCTGGAGTACCTGGGTCACGGCCGAGGCCGCCGAGGCGATCCGCACCGCGCTCGCGAACGGCGACATCCCGGACGGCTGGCCCGAGGCGAGCTAGGAGTGTCATGCCGGGCGTCGTCACCCTCACCACCGACTTCGGGACGCGCGACTCGTACGTCGCCCAGCTCAAGGGCGTGTTGCTCTCGCGCTGCGATGACCTGCGCGTGCAGGACCTCACCCACGAGATCGCAGCCCACGACGTGCTGGAGGGGGCGCTCTTCCTCGCGTCCGCCGTTCCGACGTTCCCGGCGGGGACGGTCCACCTGGCCGTGGTCGACCCCGGCGTCGGGAGCGCCCGCCGAGCCATTGCCGTCGAGGTCGCGAACCAGCACGTGGTGTGCCCGGACAACGGCCTCCTCACGCTGCTCGGCCGCGCGCACACCATCGAGGCGGCGCACGAACTGACGAACCCGCAGCTGCGCCGCGGGCCGGTGAGCCCGACGTTCCAGGGGCGCGACGTGTTCGCGCCCGCGGCCGCGCATCTCGCGTGCGGCGGCGCGCTCGCCGACGTCGGCGCGCCACTGTCCGCCATCGTGGAGCTGGACCTCCCGAGCCCGGAGCGCATCACGGACGGGGTGCGCGGCGCGATCATGCACGTCGACCGCTTCGGTAACGCGACCACCAACATCCCCGCGTCGGCGCTCGGCCCGCTCGGTGGGCTGCGCGTGCAGGGCGGAGGCCTCGACCTGCCGCTGTTGCGTACCTATGCCGACGCGAAGCCGGGCGAGGCGCTCGCGCTGATCGGGAGCAGCGGCTACCTCGAGGTGGCCGTGCGCGCGGGGAGCGCCGCGCAGGCACTGGGATTGCAGCGTGGCGGCGTCGTGCGTGTCGTGTCCGGCCGGTGAGCACGAGCGGCCCACTCGTGTAACCGGCGAGGTCTACGGGCGGTTGGGCAAGTCGGTGCAGCGCGGGGTGGTACCCTGCGTCACCATCGCCATGGCCGGCCGCAGGCGGGCACGCGGAAACACACCCGGCACTGATCCGTGACGACACAGCAGCGCTCCGCAGCAGTCCACGTCCACCGCATCACGGCCGGCGCGCCGGCCGCCGGGGCGGAAACCGGCACGCTCGACGCCGTGGCCGTCGAGGAACCCCTCGAGATCCGCCTCGACGGCCATCCGCTCGCCGTGGTCATGCGCACGCCGGGCGACGACGCCGACCTCGTGCGCGGCTTCCTGCTGACCGAGGGCGTCGTGCTGCGTCCATCCGAGGTGCGCGCGGTCGAGTTCGGAGAGGACGCCGTCGCGGATGCGCGACTCGCGGATGGCGTCGCGGTCGACATCGAGCAGTTCAGCCGCAACCTCTTCGTCTCCAGCTCGTGCGGCGTGTGCGGGAAGGCCTCGATCGAGGCGGTCGAGTTGCTGGCGCCGCGTGCGCCGCAGTTCGCGGTACGTGGCGAGGTTGTCGCTGGGCTGACCGAGCGCCTCGGCGAGCTGCAACCGACGTTCGACGAGACCGGCGGCCTGCACGCCGCGGGCATCTTCGACCTCGACGGGCGCGCGCTCGTGGTGCGCGAGGACATCGGCCGACATAACGCCGTGGACAAGGCGATCGGCGCGCTGGGCGCCGAGGGCTGGCCGCTGCCGCCGGCGCTCCTCGTGGTCTCCGGCCGGCAGAGCTTCGAGATCGTGCAGAAGGCGGCGATGGCGCGCCTCGGCGGGGTCGTGGGCGTCTCGGCGCCGTCATCGCTGGCCGTCGACCTGGCGCAGCAGCTCGGGCTGCTGCTCGCCGGCTT
>DAOULE010000059.1:0-2015 GCA_034420575.1 Dehalococcoidia bacterium | reverse complement strand
GCGAGCATGAGCTCGACGGAGACCAGGATGAGGATCGCGCTGCGCCGCGCGAGCACGCCGTAGAAGCCGATCCCGAACAGGATCGCGGAGAGGACCAGGAAGTGCTCCATCGGGATGTCGCCGGCCATCAGGAACCGTCTCCCATCGCCGCGTCCTCGGTGTCCTCGGGCCGGTCACGGCGCGCGATGGCGACGGCGCCGATGAGGGCGATGATCAGCACCAGCGAGGCGATCTCGAAGGGCGCTCCGAAGTCACGGAACAGCCGCACGCCGAGCTCGCGGAACGGAATCGTCGTGGCGGTCGGGGCGCCCCATACCTGGTCGACGAGCGCCACGGAGAGGAGGCCGGCGAGCGCGATGCCGACGATGAACGCGAACGGCTTCTGCGCGCCGTCGGAGACGATGGGGTCATCGGTGGCGTTGGTGAGCATGAGACCGAACAGCAGCAGCACGGTCACGCCGCCGCCGTAGACCAGTATCTGCACCAGGGCGAGGAACTCGGAGCCGAGCAGCAGGAAGATCCCCGCCACCCCGAGCAGGGTCACGACCAGCGACAGCGCCGCGTGGACGATGTTCTTGAGCAGCACCGAGCCCAGCGCCCCGCCGACGATGACGGCGGAGGCGAGCCAGAAGACCAGCTCGGGCGCGCTCAGGATGTCGAAGACGAGCAGCACGATGAGCACGAGCAGGATCGGCGTGACCACCGCTCCCGCCACGGCCCCGCCGTAGATGATGACGCGGTCGAGCTGGGAAGGCAGGGGTAGCCGGAACGACCCTTCCGGGTAGAACACACGCCGCAGCAGGGCGTGCAGTGGGGCAGGGAGCGGTAAGCGGTCGATCACGTCAGGCCCTGTACCACGCTCCGGATGGGACCGACCTAGATGTCGGCGACCCACTCATCGAGTTCGCCCGCCCGGTGCTGCGCGAGCAGCTGCGGCAGGTCCATGACCAGGTCTGCACGGTCGTAGACCGAGACCTCGTGGCCCGTCCATGTGTTGTTCATGGCAATGGCCTCGAAGTTGCAGACCTCGACGCAGATGTTGCAGCGCATGCAGCGGGCGTAGTCAATCCAGAACTTGTCGATGATCTTGCGGCGCCGGGAGTCCCCGCCCACGGTCTCGTGGTTGGGGTTGTCCTTCATCAGCACCGTCATGCACTCCACCGGGCACGCGCGCTCGCACGCGTGGCAGCCGGTGCAGTACGGCTCATCGATGTCGTCGTCCCAGAGCAGGATCGGGAAGGCGCGATCGCGCTCGGGCAGATCGCGGTGCATCTCAGGGTACTGGCGCGTGACGGGCTTGCGCACGAATGCGTTCCCGGTCACGCCCAAGCTCTTGAGTACGCCCTTCATGGCGCGGAGCCTTTCACGATCGTTCCTTACGCGGTAGTGGGCGCGCCCGCCCGCGCGGGCGGTCGCACACGCCGCTGCGTGATGCCTCGGTCGATGATCAGGTAGAGCACCACGAGCCCCACGAGGTTCGACACCAGCAGCACCACGTCCGGCCAGTCGTACACCAGGATCAGCCCGTTGACGAGGATCAGCGCGAACGACATCGGCAGCAGGACCTTCCATGAGAAGCCCATGAGCTGGTCGATGCGCATGCGCGGCATCGTCACGCGCACCCAGAAGACCGAGAAGATGAGGAGCAGCGCCTTGCCGGCCGTCAGCGCCAGCTGCCAGACCGGCCCGATCTCCTCGCCCAGCGGCCACGCCCATCCGCCGAGGAACACCGCCGCGCCCACGAGCGCGAGGATGAAGAGCCCGGCGTACTCGGCCAGGAAGAACATCGACCAGCGGATCCCGCTGTACTCGACGAACGGCCCGCCGACCACCTCGGACTCTCCGACCGGGATGTCGAAGGGCGTGCGGTTGAGCTCGGCCAGCATCGCGACGTAGAAGATGGCGAACGCCAGCGGCTGCCACACGATGTACGGGATGTGGCCCTGCTCGGCCACGATCACGCCGAGGTCCAGCGAGCCGCGGCCGGCGTCGGTGCTCACCACCATCGAGACGGC
>DAOULE010000058.1:0-8586 GCA_034420575.1 Dehalococcoidia bacterium | reverse complement strand
GCGACGAACCACTCCAGGCCCTGGAGCAGGGCGAGCAGGCCGACGCGCTCGCTGCCGCGGTAGCGCACCGTGCCCCATGCGATACCGCCGGCGAGTGCGGCGAGGGCGAATCCCAGTTGCTGCTTGTCGCTCATCGCGCGCCTCCTTCGTGTGTTCGGTGGGTCTCCGCATCATCGTACGTGGCGCGGGCACGCGGGCATAGCGAGGGGCTTGCGGGGCGGGGATGCGAGCAACAGCAAGGATTCGCGCGGAATGGTGGCGTGTCACCCCCGGTTCTGCCACACTGCGCCGGACATCAGGGACCTTATAGGCGTGGGGTGGCGTATCCTGCGCGATGGCGCGCGCCCGAAGGCGTGTGCCGCAGTCGGGAAGGGGAAGCGTTTGCAGGCACTAACGGTGGAACGCCCCGGGACGATCCAGGAGGCGGTGCAGCTGCTCAACGACGGCGGCGACACTGCGAAGGTGCTGGCCGGCGGAACGGACGTGATCGTCATCGCGCGTTCCCGGCGCCGCACCATCGACCTGCTGGTCGACGTCAAGCGGATTCCAGAACTCACGGCCGTCGAGTGGGACCCGGGTTCGGGCCTCACCATCGGCGCCGCTACGCCGTGCTACGAGCTCTACGGCGACGCGGACATCAACGCGAACTACCCGGCCATCATCGACTCCGCGTCGCTGATCGGCGGGACGGGCATCCAGGGCCGCGCGAGCTTCGGCGGCAACCTCTGCAACTCCTCGCCCTCGGGCGACACGATCCCGACGCAGATCGTGCTCGAGGCGGTCGCGAACATCGTCGGCCCCGGCGGCGAGCGGCAGGTACCCGTGGAGGACTTCTGCACGGGACCCGGCCAGAACGTGCTGGAGCAGGGCGAGTTCCTGGTCTCGCTGCACTTCCCGGCGCCCGAGGCGGGCAGTGGTGCGCGCTTCCTGCGCTTCATCCCGCGTAACGAGATGGACATCGCGGTCTGCAACGCGGCCTCGGCCGTGAAGATGGACGGCGACACCGTGCGCTGGGCGCGCGTTTCCCTGGGCGCCGTCGCGCCGGTGCCCCTGCTGGTGCAGGGCGCCGCCGACGCGCTCGTGGGCAACCCGCTCAACGACGAGACGATCGCGGCCGCGGCCGAGGCCTCGCGCGAGGCGGCCAGCCCGATCGACGACATGCGCGGTTCGATCCGGCAGCGCAAGCACCTCTCCGCGGTGCTGACCACGCGCACGCTGGAGCAGGCCGGTGCACGTGCACGTGGGGAGCACGTCCCCTCGGTGGGAGGGCACTAAGTTGGCCAACCAGATCATCTCCGCCACCATCAACGGTGAGCCCATGGAGTTCCTCGCCGACACCCGCGACAGCCTCCTCGAGGCGCTGCGCGAGCGCATCGGCCTGACGGGGACGAAGGAAGGCTGTAACGACGGCAACTGCGGCGCGTGCTCGGTCATCATGGACGGCCGGCTCGTGAACTCCTGCCTCGTCATGGCCGCCGAGGCCGACGGCGCGGACGTCACGACCGTCGAGGGCCTGGCCACCGAGGACGGGCTGATCCCGCTGCAGCAGACCTTCCTGGAGGAGGCGGCCCTGCAGTGCGGCATCTGCACGCCGGGATTCCTCGTCGCCTCCAAGGCGCTGCTCGACGCCAACCCGAACCCGACGGAGTTCGAGGCGCGGTACTGGCTCGCCGGCAACCTCTGCCGGTGCACGGGCTACGACAAGATCATCCGCGCGGTCCTCAGGGCCGCTGAAGCCGAGGCCTAGGCCTCGCATCAGACGGCCGCCGCGGGGCGGCCGTCCGGCATCCAGCCACACGCACGAAGGAGAACTGAGTGGTCACCACTGACAAGCCCGAGTACAAGGTCGTCGGGACGCGCCCGATCCGCCCGGACGGCGCCGACAAGGTCACCGGCCGCGCGGAGTACGGGGGCGACTACCACGCCGCGAACCTGCTCTTCGGCCAGGTGCTGCGCTGCCCGCACGCGCACGCCATCATCAAGAGCATCGACACCTCGAAGGCAGAGGCCCTCGAGGGCGTCAAGTCCGTGATCACCAACGCCGACTTCCCGCAGCCCACCGACGAGCTCGTCGACATGGGCGAGGGCGCGGCGACGAGCGCCCGCTGGCTGCTGGAGAACGTGCTCGCCGGCGAGAAGGTGCTCTACCGCGGCCACGCGGTCGCCGCCGTCGCGGCGACGGACGCGCACATCGCCGAGGACGCGCTCGACCTCATCGAGGTGGAGTACGAGGTCCTCGAGCCGGTGCTCGACGTGATCGAGGCGATGGACGACAACGCCCCGCTGCTGCACGGCTTCCTGCGCACGCAGGAGGTCGCCGGCATGTTCGACCCGCCGGGCGACCTGGGCGAGAAGCCCACGAATGTCGCCAAGCACGCGCGCTTCGAGGCGGGCGACCTCGACGCCGGCTTCGCCGAGGCCGACATCGTGATCGAGCGCGAGTTTCGGACCTCGATGGCCCACCAGGGCTACATTGAGCCGCACAACGGCAGCGCCTTCTACAACCGCGACGGCCACCTCACGGTGTGGACGAGCACGCAGGGCTCGTTCGGCATCCGCGAGATGTGCGCGACGCTGATGGACATGCCGCTGTCGAGCGTGACCTGCGTCCCGATGGAGATCGGTGGCGGCTTCGGCGGGAAGATCCCCGTCTACCTCGAGCCGCTCGCCGCGCTCATGTCGAAGCAGACCGGCCGCCCGGTCAAGCTCATCATGACCCGCCAGGCAGTCCTGGAGGCGACCGGGCCGACGTCCGGCACGGTCCTCCGCGCCAAGATCGGCGCGAAGAACGACGGCACGCTGGTCGCGGCCGACGTGTGGATGGCCTTCGAGGCCGGGGCGTACCCGGGCTCGCCGTTCACTGCCGGCATGATGTGCGCGCTCGCGCCGTACGAGATCCCGAACGCCGTGGTCGAGGGCTACGACGTGGTGGTCAACAAGCCGAAGGTCTCGGCCTACCGCGCGCCGGGCGCGCCGCAGGCCGAGTTCGCCGTCGAGGCAGTCATCGACGAGATCGCAGAGCGACTCGAGATGGACCCGATGGACATGCGGCGCAAGAACGCCACGAAGGAAGGCTCGCGCCGCGTCGACGGCGCCGTCTTCGGCGTCATCGGCAACGAAGAGGTCATGGACGTGGTGGCCAACAGCGACCACTACCGCTCCGAGCTGCAGGGTGAGAACCGCGGCCGCGGCGTGGCCATGGGCTTCTGGTTCAACGTCGGGTTCGAGTCGAGCGCCTACGCCAACGTGAACCCGGACGGCACGGTCAGCCTCGTCCTCGGCTCGGTCGACATCGGCGGCTCGCGCGCCTCGCTCTCGATGCAGATGGCGGAGTCGCTGGGTATCGACGGCGACAGCGTGAAGCCGCACGTGGTCGACACCGACTCGATCGGCTTCACGGGCGTCACCGGCGGCAGCCGCACGACGTTCGCCGGCGGCTGGGCCTGCCACGAGGCCGCGATGGACATCCGCACCCAGATGGAGGAGCGGGCCGCCCAGATCTGGGAGGTCGACCGCGACTCCGTCGCCTACGGTGACGATGGCGTGATCCGCGGCCCCGGGGACGACCAGAGCTTCACGTTCGCGGAGCTGGCCGCACAGCTGCCGACCACCGGCGGGCTGATCCAGGGCCAGGCGGATGTCTCGCCGCTGGAGTCCGGCCCCGCCTTCGCCGGCCACATCGTGGACGTCGAGGTGGACCCGGAGACCGGCAAGGTCGACGTGCTCCGCTACACGGCGGTCCAGGACGCCGGCACGGCCGTGCACCCCTCGTACGTCGAGGGCCAGATGCAGGGCGGCGTTGCGCAGGGCGTCGGCATGGCGTTGACCGAGGAGTACTTCTACTCCGAGGACGGCACGATGCTGAACTCGAGCCTGCTCGACTACCGCATGCCGACGGCGCTCGACCTGCCGATGATCGAGACGGAGATCGTCGAGGTGCCGAACCCCGGCTCCCCGTACGGTGTCCGCGGCGTCGGCGAGGTGCCGATCGTGCCGCCGCTCGCGGCGGTCGCGAACGCGGTCTCGGCCGCACTCGGCCAGCGCATGACCACCCTGCCGCTCACGCCGCGGCAGATCCTCGAGGAGACCGTCCTGGAGGAGTAGCACTTCGCGCGTGAGCGCGAGCGACACGCTACGAACACTGGCGGCGCCAACCGGCGCCGCCAGTGCTGTGTCTGGGGGAGAGGGTTCGGGGGCTCCCTTGATGATGGCCATCTCGCGGTCGTACGATCTTGGTAGCTGGGGCGGTCTCATCCAGGAGCCTGTCGCGGATGCACTGTGGTGCGGTTGGGACTGGCGATGGCCGATCAGCGAACGACTCCACCGTCCGAACCTGACTCGGAAGCGATTGTGCCCCCGTCGAGGCCCGACCAGAACGGCACACGCGCGCTCATCGACCTGGAGCCCGGGCCGGACGAAACAGTGTTCCGGGGGATTTACCCTGGGTTGCGTGACCCGATCGCGCTCAGGGGAAGGCTGCGGCAACTGCTCCTAGGGCGATGATCACGGCGTCCACAGCGAAAGCCATGATCGCTAGCGAGACGAAGTAGCCCTTTTTCTTCAGCCGCTGTTTCATTCGCGGCTATCGACAGCATCGTTTCCTGGGCGATCCATTTCCGGACTGTCGGGTCGTCGTACTCGTCTGAGTAGTCCCTGAGCGTCGAGAGAGCAGGGCGCAGACTCCAGCGCGAACCCGTGTAGGCCAGCACCGTCAGCGCGACGACCACGAAATACACGGCGACAGCGAGAACGTACAGCGCCCTGGCCCCGCCCTCAGTGTCCGAGAACACGAAGAGAGCGCCGAACAGCGGCGCAAGAGCGGCGATGAGATAGAACATGTTGGCGACCTTCGTGTCGAGCGCGTCCACGCGGCTGAGCTGCTCCTCGAGGCGCCACCGCGCAACGTCGTAGAAGGCCTGCGCCGCCGTCGCGGCGTCGGGGACGTCGCCAGTCCCCGACTCAGGTGTCGGCATGGTTGGCTCCGGGACCGCCGTGGGAGCGGCCCCGCCACTCTACGACACGATCGGGTTGGGGAGTGGAGGAGCTCGCGGTCGCCGCGCTCACGAGCCGGTATACAATCGCGCCGAACCCGATCCGCCGTGTCCAGGGAGGTCCGCCGTGGTCACCACCGAGAAGCCCGAGTACCGCGTCGTCGGAACGAGGCCGCTCCGGCCGGACGGCGCCGACAAGGTGACCGGACGCGCGCAGTACGGCGTCGACGTCTCGCTGCCCGGCATGCTCTACGGCCGCGTGCTGCGCAGCCCCCACGCGCACGCCCGCATCCTCAGCGTCGACACCTCGAAGGCCGAGGCGCTCGACGGCGTGCGCGCCGTCGCCACCTTTGGCGACTTGCCGATCGATGACGAGGAGACGGTCGTCGACATCGGCGAGGGCGCGGCCGAGGGGCGCTGGATGGCGCGACTCGTCTTCGCCGACGACAAGGCGCTCTTCAAGGGCCACGCCGTCGCCGCCGTCTGCGCCACCGATCCCCACATTGCCGAGGACGCCCTCGAGCTGATCGAGGTGGAGTACGAGCCGCTGCCGGTCGTCCTCGACGCACGCGAGTCCATGGACGAGAACGCGCCGCTGCTGCACCCGGACCTGCTCACCGAGGAGGTCGCGGGCTTCGGCGTCGGCGATGTCTCCACGGCGCGGCCGTCGAACATCGGCAAGCACTGCGAGTTCGCGATCGGCGACGTCGACGCCGGGTTCGAGGAGGCCGAGATCATCCTCGAGCGCGAGTTCGAGACATCGGCGTACCACCAGGGCTACATCGAGGCGCAGAACGGCGCGGCGATGTGGAACCCGGACGGCGAGCTGACCGTGTGGGTCAGCAGCCAGGGCCCGTTCGTGGTGCGCGCGCAGCTCGCGCAGCTGCTCGACATGCCGCTGAGCAAGGTGAAGGTCGTGCCGATGGAGATCGGCGGCGGCTTCGGCGGCAAGATTCCCGTCTACATGGAGCCGATGGCCGCCATCATGTCGAAGAAGACCGGCCGCCCCGTCAAGATGTACATGACGCGCCAGGAAGTCCTCGAGTCCACAGGCCCCACGCCGGGCTCGTGGGTGCGGGCGAAGATCGGCGCGAAGCGTGACGGCACGCTCGTCGCGGCCGACGTGGCGCTGGCGTTCGAGTCGGGCGGGTTCCCGGGCTCGGCGTTCGTGGCCGGCGCGCGCTGCGCGCTCGGGCCGTACGACATCCCCAACATGCACGTCGAGGGCTGGGACGTCGTCGTCAACAAGCCGAAGGTCGCCGCGTACCGCGCTCCCGGCGCCCCGCAGACCGAGTTCGCCGTCGAGTCCCTGATGGACGAGCTCGCCGAGATGCTCGAGCGCGACCCGATGGAGCTGCGTTACCAGAACGCCGCCGCCCAGGGCACGCGCCTGGTGGACGGTACGGCCCTCGGCGTGGTCGGCAACACGCAGGTCATGGACGCGATCACTCAGAGCGACCACTACCGCTCCGAGCTGCAAGGCGAGAACCGCGGACGCGGCGTCGCGATGGGCTTCTGGGGCAACGGCGGCATGGAGACGAGCGCGCTCGCGAACGTCAACGCCGACGGCACCGTCAGCCTCGTGGTGGGCACGGTCGACATCGGCGGGCTGCGCGCGACGCACGCGATGCAGCTGGCCGAGACGCTCGGCCTCTCGTACGAGGAGGTGCACCCGAAGGTCGTCGACACCGACAGCGTCGGGATGACCTCGGTCACCGGCGGGAGCCGCAGCACGTTCGCCGGCGGCTGGGCGATGCACGAGGTCGGCATGGACCTCCGCCGCCAGCTCGAGGCGCGCGCCGCGCAGATCTGGGAGGTCGACGCCGACGACGTGACATACGGCGACGACGCCGTGATCCGCGGCCCGGCCGACGGCGACGAAGCGCGCAGCATGACCTTCGGCGAGCTCGCCGCCCAGCTCGCGCTGACCGGCGGGATGATCCAGGGCAGCGCCTCGGTGCGGCCCGAGACCGTCGGGCCGACCTTCGCGGGCCACATCGTGGACGTCGAGGTGGACCCGGAGACCGGCAAGGTCGACGTGCTCCGCTACACGGCCGTGCAGGACGTCGGCACTGCCATCCATCCCTCGTACGTCGAGGGGCAGATCCAGGGCGGCGCGCTGCAGGGCGTCGGCATGGCACTGACCGAGGAGTACTTCTACGACGACGACGGCGTGATGCGGAACTCGAGCCTGCTCGACTACCGCATGCCGACGGCGCTCGACACGCCGATGATCGACGCGGTGCTCGTCGAGGTGCCGAACCCCGGCCACCCCTACGGGGTGCGAGGGGTCGGCGAGGTGCCGATCGTGCCGCCGCTGGCGGCCGTCGCGAACGCGATCCACGATGCGGTGGGCGTGCGCATGGCGAAGCTGCCGGCCACGCCGCGCGCGATCCTCGAGGAGCTGGAGCCGGACGCCTAGCGTCCGCGAACCTGGGCCGGGAGGCAGGAGATGGCGAGAGTCTTCGTACCCGCGCTGATGCGCAAGCTGTCCAACGAGGAGCCGGTGGTCGACATACCCGGGAACACGCTGCGCGAGGTGGTCAACAACCTCGACGACGCGTACCCGGGGATGAAGGACCTGATCATCGAGAACGGCCGCGTGCGGCCCGGCCTCGCGCTCGCCGTCGACGGCGTCATGTCGGCGACGGGGCTGATGGCGAAGGTGCCCGAGGACGGCGAGGTCCACATCCTGCCCGCCATCGGCGGCGGGTAGGCGCCGCACCCGGACAACGCGAGGGGCTGCGATCCCCGGGCCCGCACGCTGATCGTTCAGCCTCACAGCGCCGCCGCCGAGTCGCGATCGCGGCCCGGCGGTCGTGTTGTGTACGGCTCCGTAGGGGGCACTCGCGGCGCGGGCCGTTCTGCTAGACTGCGCCGCGACGAGAGCCGCTCCGCGGGCAGGTGCCCCGCGTTGCGGGGGAATCGCGGGCGGCTACCCGCACGAGGCATGACGCAGGAGGTGCAGATTGACGCAAGACAGGTACGGCGGAAACATCGACGCCCCGATCGAGCGGACCCCGCTGCCGGACTGGCCGTATGAGGAGCTCCTCTACGAGACCATCGACGACGGGCGCATCGCGCTGATCACCATGAACCGCCCCGAGCGCATGAACTCCAGCGACCCCGAGATGGGGCAGCGCTGGTACGACGCCTGGACGACGTTCGCCAACGACGACGAGCAGTGGGTCGCGATTGTCACCGGGGCCGGTGACCGCGCCTTCTCGGCCGGCCAGGACCTCAAGATCCGCGCCGAGCTGGAGCAGGAAGGCGGCGACGCCCCTTACCAGCGGCGTGCCCCGAACGTCACGCCCATCGGTGAGAAGCTCGGCTGCTGGAAGCCGACCATCGCGGCCATCAACGGCTTCGCGATCGCCGGCGGCTGGGCGACGGCCCAGAACTGCACGTTCCGCATCGCCGAAGAGCACGCGCAGATGAACATCGCCGAGGCGCGGTGGAACCAGGGCGCGGGCTTCGTGGCGTGGCTGCCGCGGCTCATGCACACGGCGCACGCCCTCGAGGTCTGCATCATGGGCGACCGGCGCGTCAGCGCGCAGCGCGCCTACGAGATGGGCTTCGTCAACAAGGTGGTGCC
>DAOULE010000057.1:0-6039 GCA_034420575.1 Dehalococcoidia bacterium | reverse complement strand
GCGGCCATCTCGTACGGCTCGCCGATGCCCTGCAGCCAGGCGGCCTTGTAGCAGAGGTAGCGCCCGACCTCGATGTCGACGGCCATGTTGGCGCACTTGTGCGAGATCGCCTGGAAGCTGCCGATCGGCTGCCCGAAGGCAATCCGCCCCTTCGAGTACTCCGAGGCGAGCTCGAGTGAGCGCTGGCAGAGCCCGAGCATCAGGAGCGCCTCGGCCGCGGCGCCGAGCGTCGAGACGTGTGTGACCAGTCCCGGCGCCTCGACGATCTCGAACATCGCGTCCTGGAAGCGGACATCGAAGAGCAGGTCGCCGTCGGCCGCGGACATCTGCTCGGTCGCGACGCCGTTCGCGTCGGCCGCGACCACGGCCATGTGGTTGTCGCCCCCGATCGCAACCAGGAAGTGCGTGGCGAGGTTCGCCCAGGGGACGGCAAGCGCGCGACCCGAGAGTGTCCCGTCCGCGACCTGTGGATGGTCCTCCGGGTGACTGGTGAGCGCGGGGATCACCGTCGCCTCCCCCGAAGCCACGCGAGCGGCCAGGTCGGGGGACGCGTCGACGAGCGCGAGGCCCGCGGCAACGGTCGAGTGCACGAACGGGCTGGCGGAGCAGCCCTTGCCCATCTCCTCGATGATCAGCGCGACGTCGAGCAGACCGCCGCCGCTGCCGCCCATCGACTCGGGGAAGGCCGCGGCGCTCCAGCCCAGTTCCTGGAGTGCGGGCCACAGCGCGTCGTCGAAGCCGGCGTCGGAGCGGTGGCCGTCGCGGATGCGGTCCATCGGGAAGTCACGCGCGAAGAAGTCGCGCGCGGTCTGCGCGAGCAGCTCCTGGACCTCGTTGAACTCATGATCCATGGGCGCCCTCCTCGCTCGCGCGGCTCGGCCGCACTATAGCGCGGCGAGCGAGGGCCATGAGGGGTCGTCGCCCGAGGTGTGATGCCGTTTCGGTCGGCGGTCGGACGCTGCTACTGGCCCGACAGCGCCGCGGGCAGGACACTCTGGAGGCGGATGATCTCCTCTTCGTTGAGGCAGTCGAACAGCGCTGCGGCGTCCGCGGCAACGTCGACGAAGTCCTCGGCGCTCAGCTCCTGCGCAGCAGCGGTGCCACGGCTCATCACCTCGACGAAGCGGGGGCGTTCCCTGGTGAAGACCTCGAGGCACTGATGTGTCGTCTCGCTGAGGCCGCCGAGCCTTGCCGCGGTCAGATGTATGAAGGGCCGGCTGGCCGCCTCGCCGGGGAAGCACGCCCCGAGGAGGAGCGCCCTGTCGGCGCTGCCCGCACCGGTTATCCGCGCACCCAGGAACAGCTCCCACCGATCCTCGCCGATGGCCCGTTGGAGGCAGGTCACTTCGTCCTCGTCGAGGGTCTCGACGAAGTCGCGGCCGGTCACCGGGTTGGCGGCCGCCAGCCCGGCCCACAGGCGAACCGTGTAGTCCACCTTCTCCTCGTCTGTGAGGCAGCGGTAGTAATCGCGGAGGTAGGCGTGCACTTCCGCCCCGTGGCCCGCCGTACCACCCGGCCACTCCAGTCCCAGCCTGACGAAGACCACCTCGGGATGCTCGAGCGCGAGCTCGACGATGCACTGGCGTGTCTCCGCGGTGCGCCCGCCCGCCTGTACGTCGATGATCGAGGCTCCGAGCAGCACGACGTTCTCGTCTGCGAGGCACGCGAACAGTGGAGCGGCCGCCGCGGGGTCGCTACCTGCCGCCGCGAGCGGGGCGGTCAGGAGGAACTGGTAGACGGCGTCCCCAACTGCCCCCTTGATGCACGCGGTCTCATCCGCGGAGAGCCGATCCATGAGGTCCTGGCCGGTCGTCGTGGCGTCGATCACGAAGTCAGCCATCGAGCCGGCCGGTTCGGCCGCCTCGGCCGTGGGCGTCGCCGTCGCAGGTGCGGCTGTTGGCGCGGGCGTTGAGGTCGGTGTCGGCTCGGGCGTCGCCGTTGGCGTTGGCTCGGGCGTCGAGGTCGGCGTTGCCGCGGGCGGCGGCTGCGTGGCGGTAGGTGTCGGCTCGGGCTCGGGGTCGTCAGTGCACGCGACGGCGACAGTGAGGGCGACCGCAGCGGCAACTAAGCCGGCAGCGCGCAACGCCCTCCAGAGCCCTCGGCTCGAGCGGATGCTCACGGGGTGCTCCTCATGTGCCAAGCCTGCCGCCCGGCGGCGGGGTTCACACGTTCGCGGTATCCAATCCTAGCCCGCGCCGATGTGCTCCGTCACCAGCGCTGCCAGGGCGTCCGGCTGCTCGAAGTCTGCGAAGTGGCCACAGGCCTCGATGGTCACGAGGCGGGCGTTCGGCATCGACTGCTCGTAGGTCTCCGCCGAGCTGATCGGCACAACGCGGTCGTCGTCGCCCCACACCACCAGCGTCGGCGTCTGGACCTCCTGCAGCAGGTGCGGGAGTTCGCGGCTGTACATGTACGGCTTCCAGGAGAGGCGCGCGGTCATCTCGCGGCTGAAGTCCCACAGCTCCTTCAGCTCTGGCGATACCTCGGCCCCGAACTCCTCCTCGTAGCGTGTCTCGTCGTGGAAGCCGGCGCGGACGTACTCGTGGTAGTCGATGAGCATCTGGTCCAGGATCTCGCCCTCGCTGGGCTGAATGCCCGGCGCTCCGACGATGACGAGCGAGGAGATACGCGACTGGTTCATCGTCGCCATCTCGGCGGCGATCCAGCCGCCGAAGCCCAGGCCGACCACGGCGATGGGCCCGTCGCCGCCCTGCTTGTCCAGGATCTGGTGGAAGAGGATGGCGAGGTCGCGGGGGTGCTTGGCCCACTCGGGGCGCTCGGACTGGCCGTAGCCCGGGAGGTCGGGCACGAACACCTCGAGCGACTGGGCAAGGGCCTCGTAGAAGGGGATCCAGCCGATGTTGCCGATCGAGTGGTGCAGCACGAGGACGGGTGAGCCGCTGCCGCCGCGCAGGTACTGCACGGCGCCGCCGGCCACCTCGGTCGTCTCGACGCTGTGCGTCTCGGTCGTCGTCATGCTGCACCCGCCTCTGCTCGCGGCCACGGCCCGCCCGCTTGCGCCGGGGGAGCTGGCTCGGCTGCTGGTCCCGGACCGGGGCGAATCATAGCAGCGCGCGCAGCAGCGGCGAGCCGATCGTTGGGCGCGCGGGACGAAGTGGGTGCGAGGCTACGCGGTCTGGCTTCCGGCGCCGACCCGGGCGTCCTCGTAGCGCCGCTGAAGCTGGAGCGCCAGGTCGCGGCGCAGGCTCAGGCCGCGCAGCGTGTCGAGGACCTGGTCAGGGTAGGGGCGCACCGCGGGTGGCGCCTGGCGCACGTCCTCGATGAACGCGTCAAAGCGCGTGTTCAGGTCCTCGACGTCGGAGACCTCGCGGACGAGCTTATAGAGGGCCTTGCGGAATGTGCGGTCCAGCGTCGGGCTCCTTGCGGCTCGGCACTCGCGACTGGCGCGACGATACCACCGGGCGGCGGCGGCGCTCAACGCTCAGCGAGCCCCAGCTTCGCGCCCTTATCCAATCCCGTCCGGGGTCACGCCGCCCAGCAGCTTCACTCGGCCCACCGACGATTCGGCAGCCCGATAGTAGCGTGCGTCGGCCGTCCAGAGGTCACAGTCCAACTCCTCCGCGAGGGCGAGGTAGTGGGAGTCGTATGCAGCACGTTGGCCGAGCTCGCTCGCGAGCTCGAGTGCGCGAACGTGGAGGAGGGGAGCTCCCCGCAGTTCAATGCGCATGTCCAGGAGGAACCGAACCAGCTCTGAGGCCCGCTGTGTCGACAGTTCCTCGCTCACCACTCTCCGGTGCAGGGCATTCGCAACCTCAAACGGCAGCAGATGTGGCGCGGCGAGTGTAACCCCCGCCTCCGCCCAGGCATCACCGAGAGCGAGCGCCTCCTCCGAGTGGACTTCTTCAATCAGCCACTTCACCGCCACGCTTGCGTCGACAACAACATGATTGTTCACGACGGCTAGCGGGACTCACGCGCCTCGCGGATGAAGTCGGTCGAATCACCCTCGAACATTCCGCCGCCCGGCGGCCTCGCTCGTACTTCCAGCAGGCGCCTCATGACCGCGGGCCCGAAGGCGGGTTCGTGCCCGGTGTCTCCCTCGTCGCGGTCGAGCTCGCGCTCGATGGCGGTCTCGCAGTACTCGCGCATGCTGATGCCCTTGAGCGCGGAGACGATCTTGAGCCGCTGCTGAAGCGATGCGTCGACGTCGAGGGTGAGGCGCTTCTTACCGGCGACCATCGCGGGCCTCCATCACATACTGAATTCTGTATTTGCAGAATACCACGGCCCGAGGTGACCCGTCCGGCCTCGAGTGGGGCACACCTTCGCCTAGTGGCGCTCGCGCGGCGTGTACTGCGGGGGCTCCGCGAGGTGCGGCAGCCCGTGCGCGCCGCCCGGGCGGAAGTCGAGGGGCGCGTGGCGATGCAGCTTCAGCAGCCGCACGATCGTCTCGACGTCCGGGACGGGCTCCGGGAACCCCGTCCCCACACGCCCCACCGCCGGCACCGAGTGCACGTCCGAGCCTGCCGTGCGGCCCACCCCCAGCTCCTCGGCGAGCGTCGCCCAGTAGCCGTCGACCTGGTCCGAGTGGTCGCCGTTGACGACCTCGATCGCCTCGAAGAGGTCCGGCACGTCCTTCCACGAGGGCGGCGAGCCGACGCCCTGGCGCATCGGGTGCGCCCACACCATCGCCCCGCCCTCCGAGACGACTGCCTCGCGCAGGCGGTGGATGTCGGACAGCGCCGGCCGGTAGCGATCGAGGCCGAACACGAGCACGTGCCCGACCTGCGTGTTGACCTCCATGCCGCGGATCACGGCCACCCCGTACTCGTCGGCGAGGGCTCGCACGTCGGGCTCGGGCCAGATCGCGTTGTGCTCCGTCAGGCACACCCCGTCGAGGCCGCGCGCCGCCGCCTGCGCGACGAGCGCGGCGGCGCGCACGCCGCTGTCGAGCGAGCGCTCCGAGCTGTGGCAGTGGAGGTCGAGCACGGCGCCGCCCGGCAGCCGTGCCTCGGCGACATCGCCGAGCTCGGCGCCGGGCGCATCCGCGCCGCTGCCGTTGTCGCCCGAGGGCAACCCGGCGCGCCCTACCCGCCCGCGCGCTCGCGGGTGAGGCGGATCAGCTCCGGCAGCACCGCGAGCGCGTCGCCGTTGATGCCGTAGCGCGCGTAGCGGAAGATCGGCGCGTCGCGGTCCGTGTTGATGCCGACGAGGATGCGTGCGGTCGAGCAGCCCATCATGTGCTGGCTCGCGCCCGAGATCCCCGCCGCCACGTAGAGGTCCGGGCTCACGATCTTGCCCGTCAGCCCCACCTGCTCCTCCGACGGCGCCCAGCCCTCGTCGACGATGGCCCGCGAGGCCCCCGGCAGGCCGCCGAGGTTCGCGGCCAGCTCACGGATGAGCGCGAAGTTGTCGCCGCTCTGGAGCCCGCGTCCGCCCGAGACGACCACGTTGGCCTCCTCGAGCCGCGGCCCGCTGGCCTCCGGCGCCTGATCGACGACGACGCGCTCCCCGGCAGGTACGGCGACATCGACGGCGACGACCTCCGCACTACGGCCGGCCTCGCGCTCCGGCGCGGGGGCGAGGCCGGGCGAGAGCCCGAGGACGCGAGGGGTCGCGGCGAGCCGGTAAGCGGCTCGCGCGGAGCCGCCGTATACGGACGCGATGACGACGAAGCCGGCCTCGTCGTCGGGCCGTATCTCGGTCACGCCCATGACGCAGCCGCCGCCGAGGCGCGCGCCGAGCCTGGGCGCGAACTCCAGCGTGTTCGACCCGCGTCCCACGACGACGGTGCTCGCCTCGGACGCCTCGACGATCGCGGCCGCCGCGTCGACGACTGCGTCGCCCGAGAACGTCGCGAGGTGCTCGGCGTCGGCGACGTAGACACGTTCCGCGCCACGCTCGCCGGCCTCGGTGACCGTGTCGCCCACGTCGTGGCCGATGACGGCTGCCAGCAGCGGCTCGCCGGTCTCGGCTGCGAGCGCCGCCGCCCCCCCGAGTGCTTCGAGGTCTCCGCCGGTCAGGCCCTCGGCCGGTGGCTGGGTGACGATCGCGATGATGCAGCTCACAGCACGCCCT
>DAOULE010000056.1:0-18609 GCA_034420575.1 Dehalococcoidia bacterium | reverse complement strand
TACCTCCAGGCCGGCGACGGCGCGAGCGATCGGACGGTCGCGGTCGGTGACGTCACGCTGCACTTCCGCGCTGAGACGCCCACCGGGGCGCGTGCTCCCGCCGACCTCGTCGCCGCGCTCAACCGGCTGATGCTGGACGAGGAGGCGCGGCTCGCCGAGGAGCTCTCCGAGGACGCCTCGACGCTCACGATCGTCGACGGACCGCTGCGCCTGCGCGCGCCGGGCCCGCGCGTCGTCGGCTACATCAAGCGCACGCACCGCTGGTACCTCGGCGCCGACCGGCTCGCCCTGCTGGGCGAGCTCGCGGTGGGTGAACGCACGCCGCTGTTCCGCATCGCCGAGGAGAGCGGACAGCGCGACCGGCTCGCGTGGTACCTGCGCATCGCCGACATGGGCACGCAGTACCACCACCTCGCGGGCGTCGTGCGGCTCGAGACGCCGGGCGCGCTGCCGCGGGTCGATGCGGCCGCGCTGGCCGACCAGACGGCACGGGTGGTGCCTCGACTAGCGTCGTCGCCGATCCGCGACCCCCGCGCGCCACAGAACCTGACGCCCGTCGGGGCGCTCGAGCAGCTCCTGACCCGACGGCTCGGCGACCGGCTATGGATCCGCCGCCGCATCGCCGCGGCGCTCGATCCTGCCGGCGCCACCTTCGCCACGATTGCCGAGGCCTCCTGATGACCACGAACCACGACACCGACGGCAACGCACCGGTCCAGACCGAGGTGCTCGACGCTCCCGCCCCGGCGTCCGACGAGGCGGTGCCCGCCGGGCTCGTGCTCGGCATGGAGAACGCGGCGGCCACGCCGCTCGGCTTCTCCGTCTTCGTCGACCGCGACCGCTACCTCCAGCTCGACGACGTGGTGCACGCGCGCTCGCCGCTGCCCCCCGGCAGCCCCGCCGAGGCCGTCGACTTCTACGGCGTCGTCGACGAGGTGCGCGCGGTGCAGGAGGGCGTGCGCTTCGACTCCGACGTGGCGCTCGCGAGCGAGGGGCTGCTCCCGGCCGAGCCCGCCGTGACCGCGCACGTCTCCGTCACGCGCGTCGAGCCCGAGATCTTCGTGCCGCCGCGGCCCGGACAGCCTGTCCAGCTTGCGCGGGGCGATGTGCGCGACCGCGCGCTGTTCTTCGACCAGATGGCCGAGCGCATCCCGTTCGGCCTCTCACGCGACGGCGAGCGCGTCTACGCCAACCTCGAGTTCCTCAACGGCACGCGCGGCGCGCACGTCAACATCTCCGGCATCTCCGGCGTCGCGACGAAGACCTCGTACGCCATGTTCCTGCTCCACGCGCTCTTCGAGAGCGGCACGCTCGGCCCCGAGGCGGCCAACACGCGCTCGCTCATCTTCAACGTGAAGGGCGAGGACCTGCTGTTCCTCGACAAGCCCAACGCGCAGCTCGCCGACGAGGACCGCGAGGACTACGCGCGGCTCGGGCTGCCAGCCGAGCCGTTCCGCTCGGTCTCGTTCTACGCGCCCGCGCGGCGCGGGACGCCCGCGCCGGAGACCGGCTCGCGCATGGAGGGCGTGACCGGCTTCTACTGGACGCTCCGCGAGTTCTGCGCCGAGCGCTACCTGCGCTTCCTCTTCGCCGACGCCGACGATGAGCGCTCGCAGCTCGGCCTCGTCGTGCAGCAGGTCGAGGCACAGCTCGCGCTCGCCGCGCGCATCTCGCTCCCCCTCGACGCGCCGACGGTGGAGATCGGCGGCGAGGTAGTCACGGACTTCGACGAGCTCGTCGACGCGATCGGCCTGATGACGGACCCCGAGGAGGGTGGCACGTGGGCGGGGCGCGCGGCGGCCGGCACGGTGCAGGCGTTCCTGCGCCGCCTCGACGCCGCCAAGCCGTACGTCGGCCACCTCATCCGCGGGCAGGCCTCCGAGGACGACGCCGCGCACGCCATCGACACCGGCCGCGCGCAGGTCACGGTCGTCGACATCCACCGCCTCCACGACCGCGCGCAGCGCTTCGTCGTCGGCGTGATGCTGAAGCGCGAGTTCGAGCGCAAGGAGGCGAGCGGCTCACCGCGGCCGCTCATGCTCGTCGTGCTCGACGAGCTGAACAAGTACGCGCCGCGCGAGGGCCGCAGCCCGATCAAGGACGTGCTGCTCGACATCGCCGAGCGTGGGCGCTCACTGGGCGTCGTGCTCATCGGCGCGCAGCAGACGGCGAGCGAGGTGGAGTCACGCGTGGTCGCGAACTGCGCGTACCGCGTGGCGGGCCGCCTCGACGCCGCCGAGGCGCAGCGGGGCGAGTACGGCTTCCTGACACCCGCCGCGCGCGCTCGCGCCTCGCTGCTCAAGCCGGGCTCGATGATCCTCGCGCAGCCGGAGATCCCCGTCCCGCTGCTGCTGCGCTTCCCCCATCCGGCGTGGGCCACGCGCCCCTCCGAGGTCGCGCAGACCACGGACCCGTTCGCGAGGTTCGAGTGAGGCTGCTCCACACCGCCGACTGGCACGTCGGGCGCACCATGCGCGGCCGCAGCCGCGTCGCGGAGTTCGAGGCCGTGCTCGCCGAGCTCATCGACATCGCCCGCCGCGAGCAGGTCGAGGCGATGCTGGTGTGCGGCGACATCTGGGACCACCACGCGCCCTCGGCGGAGTCGGACCGCCTCGTGTTCGAGGCGCTGCGCGAGTGCATCGGCCACGGCATCCAGGTGGTGCTGCTCGCCGGCAACCACGACAACCCTCGCAAACTGAAGGCGCTCGGCCTGCTCTCGGAGCTGCTCGGCGTGCAGACGCAGTGGGAGGTCCTGCGCCCAAACGCCGGAGGCATGCTGTCCATCCAGGGTCGTGAACACGAAGCCAGGATTGCCGCCGTGCCGTTCATCACCGAGGGCCGCTACATCGACGCGGCCGCGATCATGGGCCTGCAAGAGGACTGGGTCAGCGCGTACGCCGACGGGGTCGCGGAGATTCTGCGTGCGTCCTGCGAGCCGTTCTCAGACGCGAGCACCGTCAACATCCTCGCGGCGCACATCTTCGTCGACAAAGCGCGCGTCGCAAGGGTCGATGGCTCCGAGCGCAAGCTCGACATCAGCCAGACCTACGGCGTCACCGCCGCCAGCCTGCCAACGAGTCCGCAGTACATCGCGCTCGGCCACGTGCATGAGCCGCAGGACATCCTCGATGCGCCCGTGCCCACGGCCTACAGCGGGTCGCTGCTGCAGCTCGACTTCGGCGAGCGTGGCCAGCAGAAGCTCGTGCGCATCATCGACGCCGAGCCCGGCAGGCCCGTGACGCCGACGACCGTGCCGCTCACCTCGGGCCGCCCGCTCGCCGAGTTGCGGGGCACGCTCGACGAGGTGCTCGCACAGGCCGGGGAGCACCGCGGCTCGCACCTCCGCGTCCGCCTCGACGTCGAGCGGCCCGAGCCGGGCATCGCCGAGCGCGTCCGCGACGCGCTCCCGAACGCCGTCGACGTGCAGCTCGAGTACGAGGCGCTCGAGGACGACCAGGCGGTCGAGGCGATCGCCAACCTCAGCGCCGCCGAGCTGTTCACGCGCTACTACCAGGCGCAGCACGGCGCGGACCCCGCGCCGGAGCTCGTCGGGCTCTTCGAGGAACTGCTCGCCGAGGGCGACGAGGCGCGCGCGGCGGAGGCAGCCGGCGAAGCGGCGGCGCTCCCGTGAGGCCGCTCCGCCTGGAGGTGCGCGGCTTCACGTCGTTCAAGGAGCCCGCCGTCCTCGACTTCGAGGACAGGCGGCTGTTCGCGATCACCGGCCCGACGGGCGCGGGCAAGTCCTCGCTGCTCGACGCGATGACGTGGGCGCTCTACGGTCAGGTGCCGCGCGTGGGCCGCGAGACGCGCCAGCTGATCTCGCACGGCTCGAAGGCCATGGCCGTGCAGTTCGACTTCAGCGTGCGCGGCGACCGCTACCGCGTCAGCCGGCAGGCCCCGGGCAACCTCGGCGCGCGCCTGGAACAGTGCCGCGCCGACGGCTCGTTCGAGCCGCTCGAGGACCGCTCGCGCGAGGTGACCCGGCGCATCGAGCACCTGCTCGGGCTCGACTTCGCGACCTTCACCAAGACGGTGCTGCTCCCGCAGGGCGCCTTCGACACCTTCCTGCGCGGCGACGAGCCGCAGCGCCGCGACATCCTGACGCGCCTGCTCGGCCTCGGGCGCTACGAGAAGGCGGGTCGGGATGCGCGTGTCCGCGCCGATGGGGCGCGAAGGGCGGCCGACTACGCACGCGAGCAGATCGAGCGTCTCGACCTCGCCACGCCCGAGGCGATCACGCACCTCGAACGCGAACACACGGCGCTCGCCGCGCGCGCCGAGGCGCTCGGAGGACGCACGGCGCTGCTTGCCGCGCTCGCCGAGCAGGCCCGCACGAGCACGGAGGCCGAGCGCACCTCGACGCTCGCCGCCGCCGAGAGCGCCGAGGCGACCCGTGACGCCGAGGCCGCCCGTGACGCCCTCGCCCGCGACGAGCAGGGCCGGGAGCAGGCACGGGCCGGGCACGCCCGCCTCGAGGCCGAGCGCACCGCGCTTGCCTACGACGAGCCGGAGCACCGCCGCCTGGAACGCGAGGTGCAGACGCTCGACCAGCGCGAGGCCGCCCGCCGCGCCCTCGACGCCGCCGAAGCGGAGCAGCGCGAAGCCATCGAGGACGCCGGGCGCACCGCTGAGGAGGCGACGCACCTCCGAGGCGAGTCGGACGCCGCCGACGCAACGCGCGCCGAGGCCGAGGCGACGCAGCAGGAAGCCCTCGCAGACCTCGCGGCAGCGGCGGGCGTCTCCCTCGCGACCGAGCGGGCGCTCGGCGAGGCTGCGAACGCGGCCGACGACGAGCGCGTCGCGGCCGAGCGCGCCGCCACGGACCACGACGAGCGGGCGCGCCACCTCGCCGCCTTCGATGAGCGGCTGCGCCAGCAACAGGCTGTGCTCGCCGCCGCCGAACGGGAGCACGAGGAGGCGCGCGGGGCGCACGAGGCGGCCGAGCAGGCCTCGGACGCCGCGGGCGCACGGCTGCGCGTGGCGGAGGCGGAGCGCGAGACGCGCGCCGATGCGTTCGAGCACGCGCAGCGGCAGGACGCCGCGCTCGCGCTCCAGCGGGGCCTTCAGCCCGGCGACGTGTGCCCCGTCTGCGGCGAACGCATCGAGCACATCGAGCTGCGGGAGGCCCCGGCGCTCGACGCCGCCCGTGCAGCCCTCGACGCCGCCGAGGCGGCGCTGCGCGAGGCTCGGGCGGAGCAGGCCGTGGCTGCGACGAGCCTCGCGGCGGCCGAGGCGAACGCCGCGCAGGCGTCGGCCGCCACCGAGCGCGCGACTGCCGACCTCGCGGCGCTCCGCGACGAGGCCGCGCAGTCCGGCGTCGAAGGTGACGCCCTCACCGAGGCAGCTGCCGCAGCGTCCGCCGCTGGTGCCGAGGCTCGCGCCCGCGCAGCCGGGGCTTCGGGCGAGCGCGACCGCGCAGCCGAGGCCGCGAGGGCGCTCGGCCTGCTCCGCGCCTCGGCCGGCGAGGCGCTCGACGGGCTCGACCTGCCCGCAGGCGATGCGGGTGCACCCGATACGACACGCGCCGCCCTCGCCGCAGCTATCGAGACGCACCGGACGGCGAGCACCGATGCCGCCGCCGCCGTCGAGCAAGCCCGCACAGCCGCCGAGCGGTCGCGTGCGGCCGACGCCGACGGTACACGCGCGAGCGAACGCGGAACGCGGGCGGATGCCGAGCTGGAACGCGCGCGCGAGCACCTCGCCTCGCTCGGCTCGGCGGACGTCGACGCCGACGTTGTCCGGGCAGCGCTGGCCGCCGCGCAGCAGCGGGCCGCCCGCCAACGCGAGATCGAGGACGCACTCGGCACGGCGGCGCAGGAGCTGGCCGGGGCGGGCGCGCGAGTCGAGGCAGCCCGCGAAGCACTGACCCGAGCGGAGACGACCGCCGTGCGCCGCAGCGAAGAGGCGGATGCCGCGCGTGGGGCGGCCGACGAGGCACGGGCACGCCTGGACGAGGCGTGGACGGCCGCCGCCGTCGAGGGCGTCCCCGACGCCGCGCGCGTGCCTGCCATCATCGAGGAGCACCGCGCGGCCCTCGGCGCGTACGAGCGGGAGCGAGACCTCGCGGCCCAACGGCTCCAGACCGCCCGGACGGACGCCGAGCGCGCGGACCAGATGCGTGCGGACGCCGAGACGTATGACGGCAGCGCGCAACTCGCCGACTCACTGGCCGGCGAGCTGCGCCGCAACCGCTTCATCGCGTACGTGCAGCGCGAGGCGATGCACCTCCTCGCCGTCGACGCCGGCGAGCGCCTGCTCGCGCTGTCGAGCGGGCGCTACCGCCTGGTCGTACAGGACGAGGCGTTCTCGGTGGTCGACCGTCTCAACGGCGACGAGCGACGCTCGGTGAAGACGCTGTCCGGTGGCGAGACGTTCCTCGCGAGCCTCGCGCTCGCCCTCGCGCTGTCGGAGCGGCTGCCGGAGATCGCCGGGCGCGGCGGCGCGATGTCGCTGGAGTCGCTGTTCCTCGACGAGGGATTCGGCGCGCTCGACCAGGACTCGCTCGACACCGCCATTGGGGGCCTCGAGATGCTCGCGGGCGGGCAGCGGCTCGTTGGCGTGATCTCGCATATCCCCGAGGTCGCCGAGCGCCTCCCCGACCGCGTCGAGGTGGTGCGCAACGGCGCCACGAGCCGCCTCGTCACGCCGGGCGCGACCGCCGAGGCCGAGAGCGAGCCTGCAATGGCCGCTTCGCCGTAACATGGATGCGGGCGGTCCGGCCGCCCGGCTCCGCGGACGGCCACCCGCCACATCGAGGTGAGCCATGTCCAACATCCTGGTCCTGGGCGCGAGCGGGTACGTGGGGACGCACCTCGTCCCCGAGCTGGCCGCGCGCGGCCACCGCGTCCGCGCCTCCTCGCGGCGACGCGACACGCTGGAGGCGCGCGGGTGGGAAGGCGTCGAGATCGTCGCCGCCGACGCGCTCGACGGCGCGTCGCTCGACGCCGCGCTCGATGGCATCGAGGTCGCGTACTACCTTGTCCACTCGATGGCTGCAGGGACGCGCTTCGCGGAGATCGACCGCGCCGCCGCCTCGACGTTCCGCCAGGCCGCCGAGCGCGCCGGCGTGCAGCGCATCATCTACCTCGGCGGCCTGCAGCCGGAGGGCGAGGCGTCCGCGCACCTGCGCTCGCGGCGCGAGACCGGCGACCTGCTGCGCGCGGGCTCCGTGCCCGTCACGGAGCTGCGCGCCGGGATCGTCGTGGGCCCCGGCTCCGCCGCGTTCGAGGTGATCCGCGACCTCGTCTACCACCTGCCGGTCATGGTCACGCCGCGCTGGGTGCGCTCGCGCAGCCAGCCGATCGCCCTCGACGACCTCATCGCGTACCTCGTGCGCCTGCCGGAGCACGAGGAGACCGAGGGCCACACGTATGACGCGATCGGGCTGGAGACGCTCACCTACCAGGAGCTCATGAAGCAGTTCGCGCGCGTCGCGGAGCGGCCGCTCTTCATCCTGCCCGTGCCAGTCCTGAGCCCGCGCCTCTCCTCGTACTGGCTCGACCTCATCACGGCGGCGCCCGCGAGCGTCGCGCGGCCGCTCATCGACGGACTCGCGCACGACCTCGTCTCGTCGAACCCGTGGCCCCTCCGGGAGGCGATCCCGATCCGCCTCCACTCCTATGAGCAGGCCGTCCGGGCCGCCCTCGCCGAGGAAGAGGCGGCCGGGCCGCCCGCGCGCTGGACCGAGGGGGCGTTCCGCCTCCGCCAGAGCCGCCACGACATCTCGTTCTACGACAAGCGCTCGCGGTCGGAGACGCGCGTCGACGCACCGCCCGAGGCGGTGTGGGCGCAGGTCGCATCCATCGGCGGCGACCGCGGCTGGTACTACGCCGACCGCCTGTGGTGGCTGCGAGGGCTCCTCGACCGCCTCGCCGGCGGGGTCGGGATGCGGCGCGGCAGACGCCACCCACACGACCTGCGCGTCGGCGACGCGCTCGACTGGTGGCGCGTCGAGGCGGTGGAGCCGGGGCGGCGACTGACGCTGCTGGCGGAGATGAAGCTGCCGGGCTCGGCGGTGCTGGAGTTCGTCGTCACCCCGGTCGGGGAGGGCGCGAGCATCGCGGCGCAGGCGCACTTCCACCCCGCGGGGATGCCGGGCCTGCTCTACTGGTACGCGCTGTGGCCCATCCACGTCCGCATCTTCGACGGCCTCACCCGCGCCATCGCGGAGCGCGCCGAGGCGGCATGGCGCGCATCGGACGGTGGCGCCGACGCGACGGCCTCCGCCTGACGCCGCGGATCGCGCGCCCCAGTCACCCTGTGGCTGGCTCAGCCGCGTACTGGAGGGCGGCCCTGACCTCATCGACAGATACGGACGGGTAGCTCTCCGCGATCTCCGCAGGCGTCACCCCCCGGCGAGGTTGTCGAGGATCACGGTGACCATGATGCGAGTGCCCGTGACGCAGGCCTGACCATGGCAGACGCTCGGGTCGACGGTGATGTAGTCGCGCCAGTCCATGGTCCGCGCCTCCGACTCGCCGTCAGGATCCTCGTGCGTTGCTCAGGCTGTCAAACAGTTGTCGGCACGACGGCGTCGTAGCAGCGTCACTCGACGGGTGTGTTCGACGCGCCGCCCGCGCGTGCGATAATCGCCGCCTCGCAGCCCGAGGAGTGAGTGATGGTGGACCTCCCGCTTTCGGACGTGCGCGTGCTCGACCTGAGCTGGCACGTCGCCGGCCCCTACTGCACGCGCGTGCTCGGCGACTACGGCGCGGACATCGTGAAGGTCGAGCGCCCCGGCGAGGGCGACCCCGCGCGGCTCATGCCACCGTTCTTCGAGGACGAGCCCGGCATCGAGCGCTCTGCGCTCTTCCTGCACCTCAACACCAACAAGCGCTCGATCGCCATCGACCTCGCGTCCGGGGGCGGCCGCGACACCGTGCTGCGGCTCGCCGAGTGGGCCGACGTGGTGATCGAGAACTTCAGCCCCGGCACCCTCGACGACCTCGGGCTGGGCTACGAGGCGCTGAGCGCCGTGAACCCGGCGATCGTCGTGACCTCGATCAGCAACTACGGGCAGAGCGGTCCGTACCGCGACTGGAAGGGCTCCGAGCTCACCATCTGGGGCATGGGCGGCCCGATGCTCTACACGGGCAGCCCGGACCGCGAGCCGCTCAAGACCGCGGGCCACACCCCCGCCTACCAGGTGGGCGCGACGGCCGCGGCGGCGACGAACATCGCGCTCTGGGGCGCCGACGCCAGCGGCGAGGGCGACCACCTGGACGTCAACTTCTTCGAGACGTTCATGGGGCTCATCGACCGCCGCACGACGAGCCTGCTCAACTACCAGTACACCGGTGAGACCTCGGGCCGCCCGCCCGCGGGCCAGACGCCCGGCTCCGGCATCTGGCCGACCGGCGACGACGGCTTCTTCTTCACCACCGTCGTCGGGCCGCGCTGGCCCGCGATGGCCGAGATGATCGGCCACCCCGAGCTCCTCGAGGATGCGAACTGGCTCGACCCGGCGTGGCGGGGCCAGGAGGAGCCGATGGCGCAGTTCCAGGCGCTGGTCGGCGAGTGGATGCTCAACCACTCGAAGCGCGAGATCCGCCAGGCCGTCGAGGACGCCGGCGTCTACGGAGGGCCCGTGAACACCATCTCGGAACTGCTGACCGACCCGCACTTCACCGAGCGCGCCTTCTTCCAGACCATCGACCACCCGACCACCGGCCCCCAGACCTACGCGGGCCGCACCTACCGCTCGAGCGCGCACGAGTGGCCGCCGCCGCCCCGGCAGCGCGCCCCGCTGCTGGGCGAGCACACAGACGAGATCCTCGGCGAGACGCTCGGCCTCGACGCCGCCGCGATCGCTGGGCTGCGCAGCACGGGGGCGGTGTCATGACCACCGGGAACGGCTCGGGCAAGCGCCTCCCCCTCGAGGGCATCCGCATCCTCGACTTCACCGTCGTGTGGGCCGGCCCCTACGCGACGCAGCTGCTTTCCGAGTGGGGCGCCGAGGTGATCCGCGTCGAGTCGACGAAGTTCTTCCCCTCGACGACCCGGGGCGGCCTCGCGCGGCCGAGCCCGGAGCTGGTGCGCCAGGGTGGCTCGGGCGGCTACCCGGACTACGAGCCGGGCGACCGGCCGTGGAACCGCGCCGCGCTGTTCAATGTCCACGCGCGCAACAAGCGCTCGGTCACCATGGACCTCACCCGCCCCGAGGGGCAGGAGGTCTTCGAGCGGCTGCTCAAGGTCTCCGACGGCCTGATCGAGAACAACGCGCCGAACACCATGGACCGCGCGGGCGTCTCGTGGGAGCGCATCTCGGAGATTAACCCGCGGTTCATCCTCGTGCGGCTGCCCGCGTTCGGCCTGACGGGCCCGTACCGCGCCTACCGCACGTTCGGCAGCCACATGGAGGCGGTGTCCGGGCACTACTCGGTGTTCGGCTACCCCGGCGCGCTCGCCGACGAGAGCGGCACGAGCCTGCTCGCCGACCCCGCCTCCGGGGTGTCGGGTGCGATGGCGTTCATGGCCGGGCTGCGTCACCGCCGCCGCACCGGCGAGGGCCTCCAGCTGGAGTGCGCGACCGCCGAGAACTTCACCGGCTACCTCGGCGAGTACATCCTCGACTACTCGATGAACGGCCGTCTCGGCGGCTACCGCGGCAACCGCGACCTCGTCTATGCGCCGCAGGGCGTCTACCCCTGCGCGGGCGAGGACCGCTGGCTCTCGATCAGCATCGGGACCGACGAGGAGTGGCGTGCGCTCTGTGGCGTCATGGGCCGCGACGACCTCGCTCCCGATGAGCGCTTCGCGACCGCCGAGGCACGGCGCGCCCACCACGACGATGCGGACACGGAGATCCTGACGTGGTCGATCTTCCAGGACCCGGTCGAGGCGATGCAGCAGCTGCAGGCCGCTGGCGTCGCGGCGGGCGCGATCCTGAACGAGGCCGACGCCTACGCCGACCCGCACCTCCGCGAGCGCGAGTACTTCCAGACCCTCGAGCACCCCGAGGCGGGCGCCCACGAGTATCCCGGCGTGCTGTGGAGCGCCGAGCGCACCCCCAACCGGCTGCGCCACGCCGCCCCACGCCTGGGCGAGGACAACGAGTACGTCTACAAGGAGCTCCTCGGCTACTCCGACGAGGAGTACGCGCACTTCGTCGAGACCGAGCACGCAGGCATGGACTACGACCCCTCGATCCCGTAGGGGAGACTGCGCGCCACAGGACCTGAACCCGGGTTTCAACCTGCGGGTAGCCCCGTTACGTTGAGTAACAACAATACATGTTATTGCGATCAGTGTAGGATGACCCCGTGCTCGCGGGAGCGGCCCACAGGCGCAGCCTGCGCCTGATCCGGGCCATGTGCGCGGGCGGCCCTTCCGCAGCGCCGCGGAAGGAGGGCCTTCATGGCCAGCGATACACGGCACATAGACGAGTGGTGGGCGACGGCGCACGGCCGACGCGCGCTGTTGCGAGGTGCACTGCTCGGTGGAGTGGGTCTGGCTGCGGCGGCCTTGATCGGCTGCGGCGGCGATGACGACGACGCGGCCGCGCCCGCAGCCCCGGCCGAGACGGCCACGCAGGTGGCGGCGGCCACGGAGGCTCCCGCGGCCGACGAGCCCGAGGGGCTCGTCACCCCGGCCGGCAACGTGATCCCGCTGCAGTTCCCGGAGCCCGCGGGTGTCACGCCTAAGCCGGGCGGCGTGCTGAAGCAGGCCGTCGCCTGGAACGTCGGACCGATCGACCCGACGGTCTCGGCCGCCGGTGGCACGATCGCCCCCGGTCGAGCGGCCTACAACCGGGTGATCGGGTTCGTATCCGGCCCCGACGCCGACCCGTTCAAGATCGAGTTCCGGCCGGAACTGGCGGCGTCGTGGGAACGCGCAGAGGACGGGCTGTCCTACACGTTCCATCTCAACGACGGCGTGAAGTTCCATAACGTGGATCCGACGAACGGCCGGGCCTTCACCTCGGCCGACGTAAAGTTCGCGTGGGACCGCTACGCGGCGGGTGGAGCGCAGTCCCAGTACTTCACGGCCGTGAGCAACATCGAGGCGCCGGACGACCTGACGGTCGTCGTGAACATGAAGTCGCCTCAGCCGGACTTCCTCACGCCGATCGCCAGCCGGTATCTCACGATCCACCCGCGCGAGATCGTCGACGACGGGACGATCGAGCAACGCGCGATCGGCACCGGGCCGATGATCATGCAGGAGTCGTCGCCGGGCGAGCGGGTGCTCTACACCAGGAACCCGGACTACTTCCAGCAGGAGGTGCTCCTGGACGGTCTCGAGCATCTCGTGATGCAGGACCAGCAGGCCCGGCGCGCGGCGATGCGCGTGAACCAGGTCGATCACGCGATGATTGTGACCAGCACTGTCGCCGACCTCGACGCGCTGCTGGAGACGAACCCGGACGTGAAGGGGACGTGGAGCCCGACGGTGAACGCGGGCACGCAGATCGCCTTCAACATGAAGTCCGTCTCGACGTACCAGGACGAGCGCGTGCGCCGGGCGCTGTCGCTGGCGCTGGACCGCGACTTCATGATCCAGCTCGCCTACGAGGGCTACGGAGCGCAGGTCTCGACCCTGCCGTGGTTCTTCCTCTTCGACGAGGAGCCGACGCCGGAGTCAGGGCTTCTGGGCGAGTGGTGGGGCTACCGGCCGGACGAGGCGAAGAAGCTGCTGCAGGCAGCGGGCGCCGAGAACCTCTCGTTCGAGATGATCTACCACAACTACGCGGCGACCTGGGATCAGCTCGCCGAGATCCTGCAGGAGCTGTTCGGCGCGGTCGGCGTCAACGCCGAGGTCACCAAGCTCGACTACACGTCGTACAACTCGCAGCTGATCCAGGTCACCTACGAGGACGTGATCTACGGCTGGTCCGCGAACGGCTTCGACGCCGACACGTTCTTCTTCGCCCAGGTCCACTCAGAGTCCGCGGCCAACCGTTACAACATCGAGGACCCGCAGATCGACGCATGGGCGGAGGCGCAGAAGGTCGAGCTCGACCCTGAGGCGCGCAAGGAACTGCACCGCAACATCTGGGATCGCATGCACGAGCGGGTGTACCGCATCGACATGCCGGCGCCCCAGTACTGGAGCCTCTACCAGCCGTGGCTGCGTGGCGTCCGGTTCGTGGGTCCGCTGGGCATCAACTACTCGTTCACCGAGATCGCAGCCCAGATCCAGGACGCCTGGCTCGACAAGTAGGCAGCGAGGGAGCCTGCGCGAGCGGCTCGCCGCATCGGGGACATGACTGGGCCCGCTCCCGAACCGGGGGCGGGCCCAGTGGTGTCCTGCCGTCCGTTGCCGCGAGGCGATCGCTAGGCTTCGTCCTCCAGCATCTCAAGGATGCGCTGCGGCGAGGCGGGGATCTCCGTCGCGCGCACGCCGATGGCGTCGCGGATGGCGTTCGTCACCGCCGCGAGCGGCGGGATGATGCCCACCTCGCCGACGCCGCGCACGCCGTACGGGTGGCCGGGGTTCGGCACCTCGACGATCAGTGCCTCGATCATCGGCAGGTCGAGCGCCGTCGGCATGCGGTAGTCGAGCAGCGTCGAGTTGACCATGTTGCCGTCGTCGTTGAAGAGGTACTCCTCGGTCAGGGCCATGCCCGCGCCCTGCGCGGCGCCGCCCTGGATCTGCCCCTCGACGTAGTCGCGGTGGATGGCCGTGCCGACATCCTGTGCCGCGGTGTAGCGGAGGACGTCCACCTTACCGGTCTCCGGGTCGACCTCGACGTCCACGACGTGCGTGGCGAACGCGGGGCCGGCCGTGGCCGGGGAGACGTCGGCGCGGGCCTGGATGAGGCCGCCGGTCTCCTGCAGCTTGCCGGCGAGCTCGGTGAGGCTGATCTCCTGCCCGTCCGGACCGCGCAGCACGGCATCGTCGTCGTAGCTGACGTCGTCCGCCGCACACTCCCAGATCTCGGCCGTGCGCTCCTCGAGCTTGCGACGCAGCTCCATCGCCGTCTCGTAGACGGCCCAGCCGCCGGCGAACGTCGTGCGGCTGCCGACGGTCGGGAGGGTGTAGCCGACCGAGTCGGTGTTTACCGTCTGCGGGACCACGTCCTCGTAGGCCACGCCCATCGCCTCGGCGAACTGCATCGCCAGTGAGGCGCGGCTGCCGCCGATGTCGGCCGACCCGATGTTCAGGCTGAGCCGCCCGTCGGCGTTGACCGCGGCGAACGCCGAGGACTCCATGCCGACGTTGAACCAGAAGCCCGTGGCCACGCCGCGCCCGCGGTTCTCGCCGCTCAGCTCGGAGCGGTAGTGCTCGGAGTCGCGGATCGCCTCGAGGCATGCGACGTTGCCGATGGGGCCGAACGCCACGCCGTCGACGCGCCGTCCACCCTCCACCATCGCGTTCTTGAGCCGTACCTCGAGGGGGTCGATCCCCAGCTCCTGCGCGAGCTCATCGACCATCGACTCAACGGCCCACTCGGCGGCCGGGGCCGCCGGGGCGCGGTACGCCTGCACGCGCGGCTTGTTCACGACGACGTCCCACGCGACCGCGCGATACGTGTCGATGTTGTACGGGGCCGTCGCGCACATCGCCCCGGCGCTGAACGCCGAGCCCGGGTAGGCGCCGGACTCGTACGCGCCCTCCCAGTCGAGGGCGGTGATGGTGCCGTCGCGCTTCGCGCCGATGCGCACGCGCATGTGGGTGCCGGAGGTGGGGCCGGTGCCCTCGAAGACCTCGTCGCGGCCCATGTACATCTTGACGGGGCGGTGGCCGCTCTCGCGCGAGAGCATGGCGGCCAGCGGCTCCATGTAGACGGAGGTCTTGCCGCCGAAGCCGCCGCCGATCTCGACGGGGTTCACGCGGATCTTGGAGACCGGGTAGCTCAGCAGCTGCGAGAGCTGGTCGCGGACGCCGAAGTACGCCTGGGTGCTGACCCAGACGTTGATCTGGCCGTCCTCGCTCCATAGCGCCGTGCCGTTGTGCGGCTCGATGTAGCCCTGGTGGTACATCGGCGTGTCGAACTCGCGCTCCAGCACCACGTCGGCCTCGGCGAAGCCGGCATCGAGGTCACCCTGGGCGAACTCGATGCGCTTCGCGACGTTGGAGGGGCGGTTGCCGTACTCCTCGGAGCCCTCGGCGCCGAAGAAGCCGAAGACCTGCTCGGTCGTGATGCTCTCGTGGATGACCGGCGCTTCTTCCTTCATCGCGTACTGGACGTCCATCACCGCCTCGAGCACCTCGTACTCGACGTCGATGAGGCCGAGGGCGTCCTCGGCGACGTGCGGGTCGTTCGCGGCGACGGCGGCCACGGCGTGGCCGCGGTAGAGCGCCTTGCCGGAGGCGAGGACGTTGTCCAGCACCCAGTGCGCGGCCGCGGTCTCGCCCTCGCCCATCACGAGCTCGGTGTCGTCCTGGCGCGGGAAGTCCGCGTTGGTGATGACGGCGGTCACGCCGGGCAGCGCCTCGGCCTTCGACGTGTCGATGGAGACGATGCGGGCGTGCGCGTGCGGGCTGCGCAGCACCCGGCCGTAGAGCAGCCGCGGCATCCGGATATCGGCGCCGTAGATCGCTCGCCCGTTGACCTTGTCCACTCCGTCGGGCCGCACCGGGCTGCCGCCCACGACCTTGTACTCTCGGCGTTCACCAACAACCACGCGATGACTCCTTGCGTGCGCCACGACGCACCGCGCGTCGCGGCAGGCTGTTCAAGACTCTCTCGACCCTACGCCCGCTCCGGCGCTTCGCGCCAGCGATGGGCGGGCGAGGTTACGCGGACTTCGTCAGCTCCATGAGCACGTAGTTCGACGACAGCGGGTGCACCCAGATCGCCTCGGTGTTCGGGACCCGGGTGACACGGCCCCCGCCGGCCTCGATCTGCTGCGCGAACGCCTCAGGGTCGTCGACCTCGCACACGAGCTGGTAGATGCCCTCGCCGTGCGGGTTGAGGGGGTTCACGCGGTCCTGCATCAGCCGGTAGATGGGGCTGTTCTCGTCGACGGGGGAGATGAGGTGCATGGCGGTCTCGCCGTTGTAGCCCATGACCACGAAGCGGAAGTTGCCGATCGCGTTGTGGGCGGGCTCGCCCATCGGCTCCATGCCGAAGCGCGCCTTGTGGTTCTCGACGGCCTCCTCGAGGTCGTGCACGGCGACGGTGTGGTACTTGACTTTGAACATCGTGGCTTCCTCTCTGCGCAGCGGGGCGTAGTCTACGGGACGCGCGCGCCACAGGCTGCACCGGCGCCGCGCTTCGCACGAGGAGTGACCCCATGACGACCCTGCTCACCACGTCCGGGCCCACCGACGTCGAGGCGCGGGCCGAAGGCGACAGTCTCTGGCTCGACGTCGCCGAGGCCGAGCGCGTGACCGGCTGGGAGCTGAAGCCCGAGGGCTTCTGTTACGGCCCCGTCTGCATCCCCGTCCCGTACGGCCGCGAGGAGGAGTTCGTCGCGCCCGGCTCGGTCAACATCGCCGCGTTCTGGCGGCACATGGGCAAGCCCGTCCTCCACGACGAGGCGAGCGAGGTGTGGATGCTCGGCCAGGACGCCGCCGCGCGCTCCTACGAGATGCTCTCGCTGCAGGCCCCGGACTTCGCGCTGCCCGACCTCGACGGCAACATCCACCGCCTCTCGGACTACCGCGGGAAGCGCGTACTGTTGGTGACGTGGGCGTCGTGGTGAGGCTGCCGCTTTGACCTGCCCGTGTGGCAGCGCCTCTACAGCGAGCTCGCCGAGCACGACTTCGTCGTGATGACGGTGGCCATGGACAGCCGCGGCGCGGACGCCGCCCGCGAGTGGATCGAGGCCGCCGAGCCCGCCCACCCGAGCCTCATCGACCGCGACCACGTGATCTCCGAGCTCTTCAACATGGTGAACGTGCCGATGGCCGTGTGGATCGACCGGGACGGGCGCATCGTCCGGCCTGCCGAGTACGCAGGCACCAACGATGCCTTCCGCGGACAGGACCGCGAGACCGGCGCGTGGTCGGACGAGGCGTTCCAGGAGATGCGCCGCGCCCGCCTCATCTACATGGACGCGATCCGCGACTGGGCGCGCAACGGCTCGGCGAGCGAGTTCGCCTGGGACGACGCCGATGCGCGTGCGCACCTGCGACTGCCCTCGGAGGAGACGGCGCAGGCCAACGCGCACTTCCGCATCGGCCAGCACCTGCGCCAGCGAGGCCGGGTGGAGGAGGGCGACCGCTTCCTCGAGGAGGCGAAGCAACTGGATCCCGACAACTGGAACATCTGGCGGCAGGCCTGGAACCTGGAGGACGCGCCGGTCAGCACGTTCTGGGAGCGCGTCGACGCCCTCGGCGATCGGCGTTACAGCCTGCCCATCGACATGCCGGGAATCACGTAGGAGGACGCCGTTTCACTTGCACTCGGCGTCGCAAGGGAGTACGAAAGGACGACGCATCGGCCGATCGCGCCCCGCGAGGGTTTGCGAGGCGGACGCGAAGCACCTGGACCCAACGGAGGGGGCATTACATGACGGAATATAGCGACGAAGGTCGCGACTGGACGACGTTGTTCGGCAACGTCACCAGCCGGCGCACGCTACTGCGAGGCAGTGCCATCGGAGTAGCCGGCCTCGCTGCTGCCGCCCTCGTGGGCTGCGGTGGCGACGACGACGACGATGACGACAGTGCCGGCTCCACTTCGGGCGGCGGTGGCACGTCGACGACGTCCACGACGACCACCACCACGACGACGACAGCGGCTGCGGACGACAGCGACGACGCCGGCGACGGCGCGATGGTCAGTCGCCCCACGGGCGAACTCATTCCGAGCTCCGACGACCGCTTCCCGTTCAACTTCCCCGAGCCGAACAAGGAGCCGAAGGCCGGCGGCACGATCATCTCGAGCGCCAGTACCGACATCTCGACGTTCGACTCGACGAAGACGGCGGCGAGCGGTACCGGCCGCTACGTGAACATGGTCTACAACCGGATCCTCGGGTTTAACCGCGGGGTGAACCTCCACCCGTCGAACATCGAGATCGAGCCGGAGCTGGCGCACTCATGGGAGCGCTCGCCGGACGGCCTGACCCTCACCTTCAACCTCCGCGACGACGTCTACTGGCAGAACGTGGCGCCGCTGAACGGGCGCCAGTTCATCGCCTCGGACGTGAAGTTCGCGTACGACCGCTATGCGGTCGAGGGTGTGCACACGGGGTACTGGCTCAACTCGGCCGGCGTCGAGGCGCCGGACAACCAGACGGTCACCGTCACGCTCGCGCGCGCGGTCGCTGACTTCATCCGGCCGCTCGCGAGCTGCTACCAGTCGATCCACCCGAAGGAGCTGGTGGACAGCGGCGACATCGAGACCACGGCCGTGGGCACTGGTCCGATGATCCTCGACGAGGCGATCCAGGCTGAGAAGGTCACCTACGTCACGAACCCGGACTACTGGGAGAAGCCGGTCCTGGTCGACGGCGTCGAGTTCCGGCACCTGCCGGACGGCGCTGCGCGGCTGGCCGCCTTCCGTGCCGAGCAGGTCGCCACGGGCGAGGGCATCGTCGGGAACATCCGCGAGGTCGAGAACCTGCTGGAGACCAACCCGGACACGCAGATCAACCTGACGGCGCTCACCAACGGGACCGGGTTCGCGATGAACCTGCAGAACCCGAAGTACATGGACGAGCGCGTGCGCCAGGCGATCTCGCTGGCGATCGACCGCGACCTGCTGATGACGAT
>DAOULE010000055.1:0-4927 GCA_034420575.1 Dehalococcoidia bacterium | reverse complement strand
GCTTCAATGTCTACGCCGGCGCGGAACGCCTCGATGGCTAAGCGCGGCGTGCGCCGCGGCAAGCGGCTGCTCGGCCCGCGCAGCTGGGCCAGTCTCGTCCCCAACGGGATCGGCTCGACGAAGCCGAACCACTACGTCGAGATGGCGAAGGCCGCGTGGGCCAACCGGCGCCAGCTGCCGTTCGCGTGGCGCATCCTCAAGGACGGGTGCTGCGACGGTTGTGCCCTCGGCACGAGCGGCATGGGCGACTGGACCATGGACGGCCCGCACCTCTGCATGGTGCGGCTCAACCTGCTCCACATGAACACGATGGGCGCGCTCGACCACCGGCTGTTCGAGGATCCCGCGGCCCTGGCCCGGAAGACCTCGCGCGAGCTGCGCGCGCTCGGCCGGCTGCCGTACCCGATGGTGTGGCGCGCCGGGGAGCCCGGCTACCGCCGCGTCTCATGGGACGAGGCGCTCGACCTCGCTGCCGACCGCATCCGTGAGACCGTCGCCCACGACCCGGATCGCTTCGACGTCTTCATGACGTCGCGCGGCATCACGAACGAGACCTACTACGCCGTGCAGAAGGTCGCGCGCTTCCTCGGCACCAACAACATCGACAACTCGGCGCGGATCTGCCACGCACCGAGCACGATGGCGCTGGAGCAGACCATCGGCTACGGCGCGACGACGAACAGCTACTCCGACTGGATCGGCAGCGACCTGATCGTCCTCGCCGGCACGAACCTCGCCAATAACCAGCCGGTCGCGATGAAGTACCTCTACCTCGCGAAGAAGGCCGGCACGCAGGTGGTGAGCGTGAATCCGTACCTCGAGGAGGGCCTCGAGCGGTACTGGGTGCCGTCGTCCCCCGAGAGCGCGCTCTTCGGCACGAAGATCCTCGACGACCACTTCGCGGTGCAGGTCGGCGGCGACGCGGCGTTCTTCACCGCCGCGCTCAAGCACCTCATCGAGACCGACCGCGTCGACCACGACTTCATCGACGCCCACACGGAGGGCTTCGACGAGCTGCGCGCATACATCCGCTCGCTCGACTGGGCGGAGCTCGAGGCGGGCTCGGGGCTGCCCGAGGCTGAGCTGCGGCGGTTCGCGGACCGCTACGCCGATGCGCGCACCTCGATCACCGCGTGGAGCATGGGCGTGACGCAGCACGCGCACGGCACGCAGAACGTCTACGCCATCTCCAACCTCGCCCTCGCGATGGGGCGCGTCGGGCGGCCGGGCGACGGGCTCAACCCGATCCGCGGCCACTCCGGCGTGCAGGGCGGCGCCGAGATGGGCGCCGTCCCGCAGTCACTCGGCCTCGGCATGAAGGTCTACGACGACGACGCTGCCGCCGGCGTCTCCGCCGCATGGGGCTTCGAGGTGCCCCGCGGCCCGGGCCTCAGTGTCTCCGCCTCGCTGGACGCGATGCACGACGGGCTGATCGACGTGCTCTATGCGCTCGGCGGCGACTTCCTGGAGACGATGCCGGACCCGGACTTCGTGCGCACCGCGCTGTCACGGGTGCCAGTGCGCATCTTCCAGGACATCGTCGCGAACCCGATGATGCTGCTCGAACCGACCGACGTCTCGATCATCCTCCCCGCGGCCACGCGCTACGAGACGCCGGGCGGCGTCACCGAGACGAGCATGGAGCGTCGCGTGATCTTCAGCCCGGAGATCCCCGGCCGCCGCGTCGGGGAGGCGCGCGCCGAGTGGGAGATCGCGACCGAGATCGCGATGCGTGCCGACCCCGCGCGCCGCGACCTCATCCGTTTCGACGACACCGAGGCGATCCGCCACGAGATCGCCCGCACGATTCCGGACTACGAGCCCATCGCCGGCCTTGCCGCGAAGGGCGACGAGTTCCAGTGGGGTGGCGAGCGACTCTGCGTCGACGGCGTGTTCAACACGCCCGACGGGCGTGCGCGCTTCGTCCCGCCGAGGCTGCCCGACGGCGAAGCGCCCGAGGGCTGCTTCCTCGTCTCGACGCGTCGCGGGAAGCAGTTCAACAGCATGGTGTGGGACGACCACGACGCGCTGACCGGCGCGCGCCGCGACCAGGTCTTCATCTCGGATGCCGACGCGGCAGCCCACGGCATCGAGCCCGGCGACCCCGTACTGCTGCGATCGGCGACCGGTGAGTTGCGCGGCCGCGCCCGCATCGCGCGCCTGCGCACCGGCACGCTCCAGGTCCACTGGCCCGAGGGCAACGTGCTGCTCCCCCACGGCGTCCTCGACCCCGAGTCAGGTGAGCCGGACTACAACGCGGTGTGCGAGCTGTTCCCGCTGCGCGACGGCAACAGGGCCTAAGCGCGGCCTGCCGCCTCGAGGCGCTCGCGGGCCGCGACGAGGTCCTCGGGCGTGTTGAGGTTCACGAACGACGCGCCGTCCGGGTCGGCTTCCCGCCACACCTCGGGCGGCACGAGTTCGGCGTCGAGGGCGTCGAGCATGTCGCCGACGGCGCGGTCGCCCGCGTCGAGGCGCGCGCGGATCGCCAGCGCCGCCGCGTCGCCGTCCCACGCGGAGCACAGCAGCTGGGGCTGCCCCTCGTGCACGGGCACGACGAACCTCGCGCCCGCCTCGACGCGCTCGGCGAGCAGGCGCAGCAGCTCCGGCCGCACGAACGGCAGGTCGCACGCCACGGAGAGCGCCACCGGCGCGGAGGTTTGACCCAGGCCGGCGAGGATGGCGACGAGCGGCCCGCCGTCCGGGATGGCGTCGACCGCCCGGTAGAGCGAGCGCGAGGACTGCACGAGCGGCGGCGGGACGCCCCGGGCCGTCACCACCGCCACCTCGTCGGCGATGGTGTCGAGAGCGTCGATCACGCGCTGTAAGAGCGTGCGGCCGCCGAGGTCGAGCATGCACTTATCCTCGCCCATGCGGCGCGACCCGCCGCCGGCGAGCACGATGCCCGCGACCGAGTTCGGAAAGCGGTACCGCACGACGACCCTCCCGGTGAGCCCTCGGAGCGAGGATAGCGCGGCGACCGTGGTAGAACGCGCTGGGAGGACGGACGACCCATGACCGACTCGCTGGCCGTGCTGCACGATGAGATCGTCGCGTGCCGGGCATGCCCTCGCCTCGTCGAGTGGCGCGAGGAGGTCGCGCGCGAGAAGCGCGCGGCGTACCGCGACTGGGAGTACTGGGGCCGGCCCGTGCCCGGCTTCGGCGATCCCGACGCGCGGCTCGTCATCGTGGGCCTCGCGCCGGCGGCGCACGGGGCGAACCGCACGGGCCGCGTCTTCACCGGCGACCGCTCCGGCGACTGGCTGTTCGGCGCGATGCACCGCGCGGGCTTCGCCAACCAGCCCACCGCCGAGCGCCGCGACGACGGCCTCGCGCTCCTCGACGCCTACGTGCTCGCCGCCGTGCGCTGCCCGCCACCGCAGAACCGCCCGACCACCGAGGAGCGCGACCGCTGTCGGCCGTTCCTCGAGCGCGAGCTGGCGCTGCTCCCGAACCAGCGCGTGCTCCTCGCCCTCGGCGGGTGGGCGCTGGGCGTCCTCGCGAGCGTCGAGGGGCTCAGGCCCAGGCCGAAGTTCGGGCACGGCGCGGAGTTTGAGCTGCCCGACGGGCGCGTGGTGCTGTGCTCGTACCACCCGAGCCAACAGAACACGTTCACGGGCCGGCTCACCGAGCCGATGTTCGACGCGGTCTTCGCGCGCGCCTGCGAACTGATCGAGGGGTAGGGTGCCCCTCAGCGCGGCGGTAGCCCCTCGATGAACCGCACGACGGCGTCGGCCGCCCCGTCGAGGTTCTCGTCCAGCGTGCGGCCGGAGCGCTTGCGCGGCACGAATGAGTGGTCGCCGTCGGGCACCCAGTGGAAGTCGATGGTCGCGGCGAGGTCGTACTCCGCCACTGCCTCGCGGCCGCCGAAGCGGTCGCGTTCGCCTTGGCAGATCAGCATCGGCGTGCGCAGGTCGCGGAGGTGGTCCGTGCGCGGGCCAGACGCACTCCCCGGTGGCTCGAACGGGTAGCCGAGCACCACGAGCCCGGCCACGTTCGCCTCGTCGGCCACGGCGGTCGCGACGCGGCCGCCCATCGACTTGCCGCCGATCACGAGCCGCGAGGGGTCGCCGAGGGCCGCAATCACCTCCCACCACGACTCGAGCAGGATACGAGGGGCGTTCGGGGCGCGCCTCTTGCCTGTCGCGCGCTGCACGCGCATGTACGGGAAGTCGAAGCGGACAACCTCGATGCCCGCGGCTCCGACGCGCTCCGCGATGCCCGTCATGAACGGCGCATCCATCGCCAGGCCCGCCCCGTGCGCGAGCACGAGCGTCCACGCCGCGTCGGACGGCCCGTCGTGCAGGAGCTCGAGGGGCGGGGTGTCGGTGCTCGCGGGCATGGGCTCAGGCTATCCTCGGCGCGCAACTCCTGCGTGCGAAAGGTGGCGGCGATGCGGCTCGAAGGCAAGGTGGCAATGGTGACGGGCGCGGGCTCGGGCATCGGACGCGCCACGGCAGTGACACTCGCGCGCGAGGGCGCGGCCGTGATGTGCGCCGACCTCAACCTCGGCGGCGCCCTTGAGACCGCCCGGACGATCGAGGCAGCAGACGGGCAGGCCGTCGCGCGCGAGCTCAACGTGCGCGCCGAGGGGAGTGTGCGCGACGCGCTGGAGGCGACCGCCGCCGAGCTCGGCGCGCTGCACATCCTCGTCAACAACGCAGGCATCGGCGGCCGCGACCACACGTGGGACGACCTCATCGAGGTGAACCTGAACGGCGTCTACTACGGCCTCAAGCACGGCGCGCCGCTGATCGAGGCGTTCGGCGGCGGGTCCATCGTCAGCCTCTCGTCGATCCTCGGGCTGATCGGCGTCCCCGGCGTGAACGACGACGGCACCGGGTACACGGCGTCGAAGCACGGCGTCGTGGGGCTGACCCGCGCCTACGCCCTGCAGTACGCACAGCGAGGGGTGCGCGTGAACTGCGTC
>DAOULE010000054.1:0-2965 GCA_034420575.1 Dehalococcoidia bacterium | reverse complement strand
CGGCGCAACGGACGCTGCTGGAGGGCCTCACGGGCTTCGGCGGGCTCGCGGTGCTCACCATCGGCGGGGCGCTCGCCGTGCGCGGCGAGGTCGACTCGTCGCTCACGCCGATGCTGACGCTGCTCGCGATGGGCGCGTTCATGCCCGTGGCCGAGCTCGCGCAAGTCGGGCGACGCCTCGGTGACACGCTCGGCGCGACACGGCGCCTCACCGCCGTCCACGGCGAGCCGGTGCCCGTCCTCGACGGCCCCGGCGCGGCGCGAGCAGCCGACGCCGCCACCGCGGGCGGCGTCTCCGAGGGCGCGTTCGCCGGCGTCGGCTTCACGTACGAGGACACGCCGCGCCCTGCACTCGCGGACGTCTCGTTCGACCTCCGGCCCGGCGGCACCGTGGCGCTGGTGGGTCCCTCCGGCGCCGGGAAGACCACCGCGGCCCACCTCATGCTGCGGTTCTGGGACCCGCAGGACGGGCGCATCACGCTCGAGGACTCGGACCTGCGCACGTACCGCCTCGACGAGCTGCGCGGGCAGGTGGCGCTCGTCGCGCAGGACACCTACCTCTTCAACGCCTCGATCCGCGACAACCTGCGCGTCGCCCGGCCCGAGGCGACCGAGGACGAGCTCATGCTCGCCGTCGGGCGCGCAGGCCTCGCCGACTTCATCGAGTCGCTCCCGGACGGGCTCGACACGCCGGTGGGCGAGCGTGGCGCGCAGCTCTCCGGCGGGCAGCGCCAGCGCGTCGCCATCGGGCGCGCGCTGCTCAAGGACGCCCCCGTCCTCATCCTCGACGAGGCCACGTCGCACCTCGACGGCCTCAACGAGCGGCTCGTCCGGGGCGCCCTCGACGAGCTGATGGAGCACCGCACGACGCTGGTGATCGCCCACCGCCTGTCGACGGTCCGCGACGCCGACCAGATCGTCGTCCTCGACGAGGGCCGCGTGGTCGAGATCGGACGGCACGAGGAGCTCGCAGCGCAGGACGGCCTCTACGCGCGGCTGGTGCGGCGCCAGCTCGCCGGCGCGCGTCGGTAGTCATGGCCGTCGCCCCCGCACGCCGTGGCGCCGGCTCACCGCCGAGGCGGGCGCTGGCAGCGGCCAGCCTCCTGCTCGCCGCCGTCTTGCTCGCATGCACCACGGGCGGCGACGACGCGACCGCCGACGAGCGGCTGGCCGAGCTGGAGGCGCAGACCGCCGCCCTCGAAGCGTCGCTCGAGGAACTCGCGGAGCAGAACGTCGCGCTGGAGCGCGAGGTCGCGGCGCTGCGCGCGGAGCTCGCGGCGCGAGACGCGACACCGGGCACGCCGACGGGCGACCGCCTCGACGACCTCGACGCCCGGCTCGCGGAGATCGAGGAGATCTTCGCGCGGCTCGATGCGCTCTTGCCCGGCTGGGAGCGCTGGACCGAGGACGACGACGAGGAGTCGGCGCGACCGGACGACGCGGCCGTGGAGCGGACCGTGCGGCTGGTGAAGGACTCCGGCGCCCAGGTCCGTTACGTCGACCACCCGGGACGAGGCGACCGCTCGGTCCTCGCGGTCCCTCGGAGCATCGTGGCCGGTGAGACGCCGCTCGTCGTCGCGCTGCACGGCTTCGGGTCGGACTCGGCGTCCCTCGCCGCATACGTCCCGCTGCATGAGCGCGTGAACCCCCGCGGCTTCGCCCTCCTCCTGCCGAACGGCACGCACGACGAGATGGGGAGCCGCTTCTGGAACCCCACCGACGAGTGCTGCGATGGGGGCAAGAGCGGTGAGGACGACGTGGCGTACCTGCGTGAGCTGGTGGCCGAGGCGCGGAGCATCGCGGACCTCGGGCCGGTGTACGTCTTCGGCTACTCGAACGGCGGGTTTATGTCACACCACCTGGCCTGCAAGGGCCTGCCCGGCCTGCGCGCCGTCGCCAGCCTGGCCGGCACGAGCTACGTCGAGGACTCCAGCTGCGAGGGCGCGCCCCCCGTCTCCGTGCTCCACATCCACGGCACCGCCGACGACGTGATCCTGTTCGAGGGCGACGAGAGTGAACGCGACCCGGACGGCGACGGCAAGCGCGCCTTCTACCTCGGCGCCCTGGACATGGTGGCGCGCTGGGGCCGCCTGGCCGGTTGCGAGTGGCCCGGGGACCTCGAGGCCTACGCCAACCTCGACCTCGACCGGTGGGTGGCGGGCCCCGAGACGCGGACGTTCCGCGTGGCGTCGGGCTGCGCCGACGGCGTCAGCATCGAGCTCTGGGAGGGCGTCGGCAGCAGCCACGGCCCCGCCTACCGCGACGCCTTCGTCGACGCGCTGCTCGACTGGCTGCTGTCGCGCGAGTGAGGGGGCGAGCGCTCTGCGTCCTGCGTCGGGATCACTCCAGCCAGGTCACGACCTCGGAGTGCGGCGTGCGCTCGGCCCTCGGGAGTGCGGCGGCCTTCCCGATGCCGACCATCCCGACCATCGTCCACGCCTCGTCGGCGCCGAGCATCCCGGCCAGCCCCGGAATCCGTGTCAGACCGCCGGTGGTCCAGTCCATGCAGAGGCCCTCGGCCACGGCCGCGAGGGCCATGTTCTGCACTGCGCAGCACGCGGTGGCGTAGTTCTCGCGCGTGATCTCGTCGTTCTCACCGTCGATGCTGTAGACGTACACCATCGCCGGGGCGTTCAGCACGCGGTCCCGCTTGCCGTCCGCCGCGCGGCGCTTCTGCTCCGGGCTCGGGTTCGCCGCCTCGTCGTAGGCCGACTGCCAGGCGGCCTCGGCGATCCTCGCGCGCATCGGGCTGTCTTTCGGGATCGCGAAGAAGCGCGTCGGCTCGGTCATCCGGTGGTTGGGAGCCCAGATCGCGGCGGCGAAGAGCCGCTCCAGCGTCTCGCGAGGCACCGGGTCGGCGGTAAACTCCTTCACGTTGCGCCTGCGGAAGATGGCGTCGTAGACGCCGACCGCACTCGCGGGGATGTCGACCTCGTCACTGTTGAGCTTCACTCAGGTCTCCCATG
>DAOULE010000053.1:0-4906 GCA_034420575.1 Dehalococcoidia bacterium | reverse complement strand
TGGCCGCCGGAGAGCGTGGTGCCGCGCTCGCCGACCCACGTGTCGTAGCCCTGGGGCATCTCCATGATGAAGTCGTGGATCTTCGCCGCCTTCGCGGCCGCCTCGATCGCCTCATCGGTCGCGCCTGGTACGCCGTAGGAGATGTTCTCGCGGATGGTGCCGATGAACAGGAAGAGGTCCTGCTGGACGATGCCGATGGCGTCGCGCAGCGACTCAAGGGTGACGTCGCGCACGTCGTCGCCGTCGATGGTGATGCGGCCGGAGCTCGCGTCGTAGAAGCGCGGCAGCAGGTTCACCACGGTCGACTTGCCGGAGCCGGTCGGCCCGAGCAGCGCGATGGTCTCGCCGGGGCGGGCGTGGACCTCGAGGTTGTGGAGCACGCGGTCCGCCCCGCTGTACTCGAACGAGACGTGCTCGAAGCGGACGTCGCCGCGGCCCTCGCCGAGGGGCCGCGCGTCGGGGTGCTCCTGCACCGCCGACTCGGCGTCGAGGATCTCGAAGATGCGCGAGCCGGTGGAGTGGGCGCGCGCGAACATCATGATGATCCAGCCGATCGAGCGGACCGGCACCTGCAGCAGCGTGAGGTAGAGCTGGAACGCGGCAAGGTCGCCGACGGTCATCCGCCCGGCCTGGATCTCGGCCGCTCCCGCCCAGAACACGACCGCGAGGGAGAGCAGCCAGAGCGACTGGAGGAACGGCTCGTTGAAGGCCTGGAACTTGCTGGTCGAGTAGGACCACTTGAAGAGCTCGTTGACCTTCTCGTCGAACTTCGCCTGCTCGAACTCGGTGCGGGAGAAGGCCTTCACCACGCGCTGACCGGTGAGGTTCTCCTGCAGCACGTTCGACATATCGCCCTGGAGGTCCTGCACCTTCAGCCAGATCGGCCGCAGCCGAGCCGAGGTCCACGTCCCCTGGATGGCGATGAAGGGCACGAACCCGAGGGCAATCAGCCCAACCTTCGCGTTCGTCGAGATCATCAGCCCGTAGACGCCGCCGAGGAGTGCGAAGACGAACAGCAGCCGGATCACGCCCATCGAGACGAACATGCGCACGCCTTCGACGTCCTGCGTGGCGCGCGACATGATCTGCCCGATCTGCGAGCTGTCGTGGTAGGCGTAGCTGAGCCGCTGGAGGTGGTCGTAGAGGTCGTTGCGGAAGTCGTAGGCGACGCGCTGCGAGATGTGCTCGCCGAGGTAGGTCTGCGCGTACATGAAGACGCCGCGCGCCACGCCCACCGTGACCAGCAGCCCGATGGCGAACAGCAGCGTGCCGATGGTGCCGCGCGCGACGGTCTCCTCGACGCCGCCAATGCCCTCGACGGTGGCGATGTCGAGGCCGGCGTCGATGGCCAGGCCGGTCAGCCAGGGGGCGGCGACGTTGAGCGCGGTGGCCGCGGCGACGACCACCAGGGCGGCGATGAACGCGCGCCAGTAGCGCAGCGCACGACCGATGAGCCGTATCTGCACGGGCCAGCGCGGACCGGACAGTCGCCCGCGCTCTCTGTAGACGAGTGTGATTTCTGAGACCGTCACCCCGGCCAGTCTACCTCACGTCTTACGTTCAGGGCGGGATCGGTTCCTTATTCTGATTGTGATTGTTGCGTCCGTGACCGCACATCATTTCGTAATCATCATGTTCGTCGTACAATCACGTTGCTTATAGAGGGCGTGGTATGGGCTCACCCGTCGTGCGGGATGCGCTGCGGCCCCGGCACGCGCCGGGGTGGCTGCTGCTCGCCGTGGCGCTCGCGAGCGTCGCGCTGGCGGGCTGCACCGCGGACGAGGGGGACGACCCTCCCGTCGAGGCGCCACAGGCCACCGCAACCGCTGCCGCGCCCGTGCCCACCCCTGCCGCCGCCACCGCAACGGTAGCCCTCGGCACACCGTCGCCGGAGTCGCTGGACGCGGCGCTGCAGGCGCTGATCGGCAGCATGCGCGGCGGGGGCACGGATCCGTTCGCGGGGCCGCCCGAGGCGCTCCCGCCCGACCTGCGCGCGCTACTCGAGGCGCTCGGCATCGACTTGCTGCTCGGGGCGGCCGTGAACGAGACGGGTGGCGTCCTGACCGTCGAGGTGGTGTTCGCCGGATCGCCCGCCGAGGATGCCAACCTCCGCGCCGGGGATGCCATCGTCGCGATCGACGGTGCGCCGGTGGACAGCCGCGCGGAGCTCCGCGCGGCGGTGCAGGCCGTGACGGCCGGCGAGGTCTACCTGCTCACGCTGCACCGAGGCGGTTACGAGCGCGTGATCGGCGTCGAACGCACGTCCTCGGACGAGTCGTTCTGGCGCTCGGACATGCTGAGGACGCTCGCGCTGGGGCTCATGCTGGCCAACCGCCCGGGCGGGCTCGCGCTGCCGCCGTCGCTGCTCGGGGAACTGGTGGAGGAGACGCCGGAGGGGCTGCGCGTCTTCGCGGTGTTCCCCGGCTCGCCCGCGGACAACGCGGGCCTGCGCGCCGGCGACTACGTGCTCGCGATCGAGGGCCGTCCGCTGCAGACGCTCGATGACCTCAACGCGCTCATGATGAGCTTCAATCCCCTCGCCGGTGACACCGAGGTGACCCTGCGCCGGGACGGCCGCGAGGTGACGGTCCGCGTCGCGTTCCGGATCGGCGGGCTCTTCGGTGGCGGGGCGCCCGTCCCCGCCGAGTAGCCCGCCGACACGTCATGGCGCGGCCTCCAGCAGGCCGGTGTCGTCGCGAGGAAACACCGGCGCCCACGTGATGTCGGTGCGCACGCCGTCGAAGGTGCGTCCCGTGTGGTGCGCGAGCACGCGCAGCATGAGCGCGTCGCGCTGCCGCAGCGCGGCGGTGCGGATCAGCCGCTTGCGCGCCACCTTGCGGAGCAGCGGGTCGAGCTCGATGCGCAGCGCGACGCCGAGTGGTCGCCGCCGCCGTCGCCGAAGGCGACGCGAGGCGTCTCCGCCAGGTCGTGCAGGGTCCGGTACACCAGGTCGACGTAGTCGACGTGCAACCGCACGCCGCCGCCCTGCAGCAGGTCGAGCAGGTAGGCGCGCGCCTGCTCCGGCAGCTCCCACACCGCCCCCGGCTGCACGGCGATGTCACGTGACGCCTCGACGTTCTCGAGGACGGCGATGGGGTTCCCGGACAGCTCGATGATGCGGCTGAGCTGCGTGAGCGCGCGGTTGAGCTCGAGGATCGACTCGCGCAGCGGCTCGATGTCCGAGACGCCCCAGAGGTGCTTGGGGCGCGGCACGTTGGGGTAGATGACGAACGGGATCACGCCGTACGGGTTGGCGCGCGCCTCCGCCAGCTCCTCCTCCACCCAGAACTCGAAGCGCTCGGCCGTCCACACCTCGGTGACCTGCACCGAGGCCGGCGGGCGGCCGCCCGCGCCGCGCGGCAGCCGGCCCGTGCGCGCCTCCACCTGCTCCGGCGCCACCTCGTAGCGCGACGCGACGCGCCAGATGCGGCGGACGTCGTCGCCCAGGCTCCATGCGTGGAGGCCCTGCACGTCGGGCGCGGAGACGACGACGCGCTGCTCGCGCTCGTCCCACGTGACCTTGTAGGCGCCGTCGCCGAGCACCGCCGTGTCCAGCTCGCCGTCGAGGTCGAGGCGCAGCAGGTCGTTCGCCTCCCACATCTCGAGGAGCGCGCGCTCGGCCTCGGCGGCGCGACGCCGGCCCTCAGGCGTCTCCTCGGTCGCCGTGACCACGGGGCGGTGGTCGCTCACGAGGTATGCCGCGCCCTTCTCGACGAAGGCGCGGGCGTAGTTGAAGTGCAGCATCCGCTCGCGCCGCGACCCGGGCGGCGCACCGCGCCGGCCCTCGAAGAAGTCGAGCAGCTCGCGGTAGCGCGCGAAGCGGTCGCGGTCACGCTGCGCGAGCGCACGCGGGAACGCGGCCTGCCCGGCGGACGAGGCCGTCGAGGGTGCCGACGGGATGCCGAGAGTTGCGGCGGTCGTGGTCATCGAGGCATCTCCTCCATGCTGCGTCGTGGAGTGGCAGCCGCCCGGCCGGGTTCGCGGGGTGCGCCCTCAAGCGCGCGGAACACGGTTCGGCGCGAGACCTGGAAGCGGCGCGCGATCTCGTTCACCGCGACGCCGCCCTCCATGCGCATCCGCCGGATCTCGCGGTCGCGCACGCGGTTGAGCATCGCGTGCACGCCGCCCGGCTCGTCGTAGCGGCAGCGCGGGAGCGGGCAGCTCAGGCACGAGGGGAACAGGTCGCAGCCGCGGTCGCGGTAGTCGACATGCTCTGGCAGCGCGTCCTCGCGGATCAGCCGCGGCCGCGCCTCGGGTGCGTCGAGGGTGGGTGTGGGGCTGGGTGGAGCAAGGCTCATGTCGTGACCTCCATCGAAGCAGGCGCGCCGAGCGCGCCGCGGCCCCGCGCCGTGCGCGAGCCGCCGCCGTGGCGGGCGGCGTCGACGGCCAGCGCGAGGCTCATCAGGTAGTCGTCGTGCCCGTCGGCTGGGTCGACGTGGAATTGCATCGTGCGCTCGTCGCGGTAGACGGCGCGGGCCAGCTCCAGCTGGCGGCGGCACTCGGCCGCCTCGGCCGAGCCGTCCGCGCGGTACAGCCGGAGCCGGCCGGAGTGCGCCGCCGCGAGCAGGCCGAAGCCGAGCTGCGACTTGCGCGGGGCGCTGAACACGACCGCGTCGACGCGGCCGCTGGGGAGACGGCGCGCGAGCAGGTCGGCGATCGGCGCGCCGAGGCCCGTCGCGTCGACGGCGAGGCGGCGCACGCGCCACGTGTTGTGCAGCCGGTCGGCCAGCGTCTCGACGATCGCGTCCGTCGCCTCGCCGAGCCATGCCTGGTGCTCGACCACCTCGATGGCGGGGAGCCCACCGGCGGTCGAGCGCACGCGCGCGACCGTGAGCACGGTCCAGTCGCGGTCGCTCGCGTGCGCGTGGCCGTCGAGGTCGGGCCCCGCGAGGTCCAGGCCCGCGAC